>JAAWSW010000054.1 GCA_022801735.1 Bacilli bacterium
AATTAACGAAAGTTTTCTCAATTGTACCATTTTTTTCAATTGCTTTTTCAATTTTTGAAAGCAGATTGTTAACTATATTTACATCGATAATATTTTGTTTCTTGATTACTAATATAAGTTTTTTTAATTTAACTAAATTAGGGTGTTCATGCACACGGTAAACAAATGGCTGACCTAAATAACCATAGAATTCTGTTACAGCAATGTTGGCCATAATCATAAAGTTTTCAATTAACTTTTCCCCTTGCTTTTGATAATTTCTTTTTATATTGGTTGGTGTACCATCTGGCATAGTATGAATTTTTAACTCACAATCAGATAGACTTATACTTCCTTTTTGTGTTCTTTTTCTAGTTAGGATACTCGATAATTTATTCATTAGTATTAAATCATCAGTATATGTTTCATATCCTTCAGGGATAATCCCGTCTTCTAAAATAGAATTTACATCGTCATAGTTCATTTGTTTTGTAGAACGGATAACACTTTTATAAATATCTGAACTAATTATATTACCATCTTTATCAAATACTATTTCTACTGTTTTGGCTAATCTATCGACTTCTGGATTTAATGAACATATTCCATTTGATAATTGATGTGGAAGCATTGGGATTACTGAGTCTGCTAAATAAGCAGAATTACCACGGTTAATGGCTTCTTCAATTAATCTTGGATATTTTAAAAGATAATGTGAAACATCTGCAATACTAACTCTTAAAATAATATTATCGCCATCTTTTTCTATACTTATAGCATCATCTATATCTTTAGTGTCTTTGCCATCTATTGTAAAAATATTTTTATGTCTTAAATCTACGCGGTCCTTTATTTCTTCTTCTTGAACACATGTTGGAATTTGATTTACATCTTCCATAACTTCTTTAGAAAATTTATGGTCAAAGCCATATTTATAACTAATTGCTCTTTCATCTATTTTGGGATCGTCTTTATGACCAATTACTTTAGCAATAGTACCATAAAAATATTGTTTTTTATCAATAATTTTTGCGTTACTCGATACTTCAAGTAATACTATAGTATCTGGTACTAATTCATCACACTCAGGATCATTTACTATTACTTGCATTTGAATTGGTAATTCATAAGGCACAAATACCCCATTTCCCACATATCTATATGCTTCTAAATAAGTGTCTCTTTTTATTATTTCTTCTACTATAGCGTGCTTGTGCCCATAAAACTCTTTATCTAATGGTCTAATAATTACAATATCTTTTGGAAGTGCACCATTTAAATCATCATTTTTAATCATATAGTTTTTCTCTTTGCCTGACTCCATAATTTTCATATATCCCATACCATTTTTAGATATATATATTTGGCCTTGTTTAATGGCTAATCTACTATCAAAAATGTGGTAATAACCATCTTTATCTAAATATAGTTCTCCTTCATTTCTAAGTTCGTCTAAAGCATTAGAAAAAGAAGCAAATTCTTTCTCACCTTTTACACCAATAGCTTTTCTAAGGTCGTCAAAAGACTGCTTCTTTGTATCAACTTGTTTTAAAATAATTTCTCTATAATTTTTACCCATAAACCTCACCTTGTTTTCATTATACTAAATCTTAAATAAGAATTCAATAAAAGAACTAGTATTTTACCAGTTCTTTTAAAGTTTGTTTTGGATTTTTTAATAATTCTTCTAGTTCTGGAACTAGTTTAGGCATTAGTTCTCTTAATAATGCTTTATCTGTAACAGTATCAAAGTATTCTTCATTATTAGTGGTTATACATTTCACTGTCATAAAATCTTCAATAAAATCTGTTTCATCAGGAGTTAATTTTATTAAATAATTATATTTTTCATTATTATGAATTGTTTCTCCAATGACAAACCATTTTTCATTAGCATCAAATTCAATAATTGTATATAGCCCGCTTTTCATATCGTTTATAAACTCCTTCCTTGATTTATAGCATCTTTTACTGTATCTTCAGTAAACCATCCCATATATGTTCCATCATTAGAACCTCTTACTTGATAGTCGCCTGAATCTAATGTATTTATTACTTCATTATTTGTCATACCATCTAGATTTATTACATTACCTGCTTTATCTACGGCTTCCATGTGATCAACTTGCATCCATTCATTACCACTCAAGGCATTTACTGCTTCTGAAGCATTATCCATAGTAGTATATACTTCTGTTCCTTCAGTAATACCACTCCAGTCTACTACAGAATTTGGATCTACTGCATTTGGATCAACATTATTTACTGCAGTGGTGAAGTCTATATTATTTATAGCATCTGAAATCATATTACTTGTGGTCATTACTTGGTTAGTATCAAAACTTTGAGTTGCAAGCATATTAGAAATGGCTGTAGCAGTTACTACTGCAATTCCAACAACTGCACCGAGTGCTACTGCACCTATAAGTAATTTTTTCTTGAAAGATGCTTCTTTCCAATATGTTTTAAATTTATCTATTAATTTTGTTGGTGCTTCTTTTCTTTTTCCTAATTTAGCAGTTACAGGAACCATTGGTTTTGTATCACTATCTAATGTTTGATTATTCTCTTCCGAGTTTTCTTCTTGCAATGCTGGTGTTACAATTTCTTCTTGTGAAATTTCTGGCACTGTTTTTTCTTCTATAATTTGATTTACTTCTGGCACTTGATTTTCTACTTGAGGTGTTAGTATTTCTTCTTGTTTTTCCTCATAAGTAAGTGGAAGACTTCTTAATATTTTAGCCACATCTTCTTTTGAATTATTGTTTATTAACTCTTCAAGAAAATTATCACCATAATGTAATTTACCATTTTCTATCAACACATCAATTTTATCTTTTAGTTGTTCTTCTTGGATGACATTTAATTCACCTTGGAAATGTCCTCCAAAAATTCTTTTCTTGATTAAATCTCCATGTTTATCAAGTAATATTTGTGTTTTTGAAATTGGCTTTTCTATAGCAGTTTGTACTTCCGTAGTATTTTGATTTTCTTGTTTTGGTGATTTTTTATCTAATAACCATTTTTCATACATAAATCTATTACTAGGATTACTCGCATATTCATTTGCCTGTGCTGGTGTCATTTTATAATCTGTAACTAATGATTGTGCCCATGCTTGGAAATTGTATGCATCTTCATTTTCTTGACTACTTCCTTTACTTGGTAATGTTGTCATGGTTACTTGATCCATAAGCCAAAGTATTGAATCATTTCTTTTTTCTCTTAAAATATCTTCAGTAAAATTAGATCCATAGTATTGTTCTCCACTTTTAATTAGTTCTGTTACATATGCATCTAATTGTACTCCACTATATCCAGTTCTCTTTTTGAATAATTGTTCATATCTTTCTAATAATTTTTTCTTTTTTTCTTCTAGGTTCATTATTCCACCCCACTTTACAATATTTATTATAACATTTTATTGTATATATATCAATAAAAACTGGAATTTCCAGTTTTTATTTTTTTATAAAGATAAATACAAATCTGTCTTCACCTGGAAGATCTTTTTCTATTTTTATATCGGCTTTTGGAAAATATTCTTTGGCAATACTGGCAACTGCATTCCCTTGGGTTCTTCCTATTTCAAATGCTATCATTGCTTTGTTTGTAATATGATGTTTTGCCTTGCTTAATATTTTTTCATAAAATTCTAATCCATTATTTTCTGCGAATAAAGCAATGGCTGGTTCATTATTTTTTACTATATCTTCTATTTCTTCTGTATATGAAATATATGGTGGATTACTTATTATAATGTCATATTTTTCTGTAACATTTGAGAAAACATCACTTTCGAAAAAATTTATTTTAGTTTCATTTTCTTTAGCATTTTCGGTTGCGACTTCTAATGCTGATTCTGAAATGTCTATGGCATCTATATCAGCGTCTAGTTTCTTTTTTAAGGAAATGGCAATTGCTCCACTACCTGTACCGATATCTAAAATTTTTGTTTTTTCTTTGAAGTTTCTTTTTATATAATTTATGGTTTTATCAACTAATAATTCTGTTTCAAAACGGGGAATTAAAACATTAGGATTTACTTTTATTATATTGCCGTAAAAGTTTACATTTCCAACTATATATTGAAGTGGTAATCCTGCTTCTAATTGTTTTAAACCTTCTTCTAATTTTGCTTTTTCTAAGTATTTTTCTAAATATTTTATATCTTTCATTCTTCTCCACGTAACTTTCTATTTTGGTCTTCTGTGATTAACGAGGTTATAATGTCTTCTAAATTTCCTTCCATAACTCTATCTAGGTTTTTAGTTGTATAGCCAATACGATGATCAGTTACTCTATTTTGTGGATAATTATATGTTCTTATTTTTTCTGAACGATCACCAGTTCCAATTTTATTACGTCTTTCATTACCTAGTTCTTCTTCTTGCTGTCTGATTTTTGCTTCATATAGTCTAGTTCTAAGCATTTGCATACATTTTTCTTTATTTTGTAATTGACTACGTTCATTTTGACATGTTACTACTACCCCTGTTGGAAGGTGTGTAATACGAACTGCACTATCAGTTGTATTTACACATTGTCCACCAGCACCTGTACTACGATATACATCTATCCTTAAATCGCTTTGTTTTATTTCGACATCTACTTCTTCGGCCTCTGGCATAACAACAACTGTGGCAGTAGATGTGTGTACTCTTCCTTGGGTTTCAGTTACTGGAACTCTTTGAACACGGTGTGCACCACTTTCATATTTTAATTTCGAATAAACGTTTTCACCTTTAACCATAAATTCTATTAGTGGAAATCCTCCAGCATCTGAATGTTCTTCTGTTAGAACGTCTAATTTCCATCCTTCTTTTTCGGCATATTTACTATACATACGATATAAGTCGCCAGCAAAGATATTGGCTTCATCTCCACCAGCAGCCCCTCTTATTTCAACGATTACGTTTTTTTCATCATTAGGGTCTTTTGGTAATAAAATTATTTCTATTTGTGCTTCTAATTCTGTAAGGCACTGATTTAGTCTCTGAATTTCTTCTTTAGCAAATTCTCCGAGTTCACTATCTTTTACTAGTTCATTTGCTTCTTCTAAATCATTTATAATTTGTTTATATTCTTGATATGCATCATATGCTTCTTTTAATGATGCTTGTTCTTTTGATAATTTTAATGTTTTTTTTATATCGCCCAGTACTTCTGGGTTTGTAAGTTCTGCATTTAGTTCATTATATCTTTCTTCTATTGCTTGTAATCTTTCTTTCATCTATATCACCTTTTAACCGTTTCTAATTATACTATATTTTATTTGTTAAATCAAATGACATTAAAAGAAGAATTAATCTTCTAATTCTTCTTCATCTATAATAGTTAGATCATCGTCGTCTTCATCATCTAAATCGTCTAAATCTAAATCGTCATCGTCATCGTCGTCCTCTGAAACTATTTCTTCCATTTCTTCTTCGGCTTCTTCTATATCTTCTAAATCGTCTTCATCATAGGCTTCATCTTCATCACTTAGTATTACTGATGCTGGATGATGATCTCTCAAATCCCATGTACCATCTTCTAATAAGACGAAATCTTTGTCAGTAGTAAGTGAAGTGTAGTAATCACCTATTTTATCAGTATATTCAGAGTCTGATAATTCTAATAAATCACATATTTTTCTAAATATTGTTGCTGTATTTAAAGGTTTTTGTTCCTCTTCTAAAATCATTTTTGTTAATTCGTCGTAAGAATATATTTCTAATTCTTCTTTTGACATTTTACTTAACTTCATACAAATTCCTCCTCTAGGTAAGTAAATAATCTTAAAACATTGTATCATATTTTTAATGTGTGTCAATACTATATTGTAAATTTAATTCAAATTCATTTTTTTCGGCATTATCTATATTGAGAAAATAACGAATTATTATACTATTTTCTTCTTGTTTTATGCTTTTGGTGGTTGTTTCAATTAAAATTTGTCCTTCAGGAATAATATATGTACCTTTAATATTTTTATTAATACAAAAGCCTAAACGCATATAATAATCTTTTTTTCTTTCTAAATAAATTGTATCGCCTAATGTAAGTGTGGTTAAAATACCATTATCATTGTATGTAATTTTATTATTTTGTTTAATACCTTTTCCAACAAACTCATGAATAGTTTCTTTTGATTTTATAACTGACTTTATTTTAATTTTACTCATAATCTTCTCTCCAATGACAAGATTATATCATAATATGTATTTTTTTTGAATTTTGTTTAGCAAATCGCATAACCCTTTATGGGTAAATTAAGGCTGATTACAAATATTTTTTGATATTATTGTTAATAATAAAGTAGGTGATTTGATTATGCAGATGAAAGCCAATGATTATGAATTTAGAGATGTTATTAAAATAATTAGAGAGTGGAATGAACTTACTCAAAAGGAGTTTGCTAAATTAGTAGGAATGAGTTACGGAACTATAACTAAATATGAAAATGGTCAAAGAAATGGTTCTTTTGCAGTACTTGTGGAAATTTGTAAAAAGAATAATGTAGAGATTATTTTAAAGAAAAAGTAAATCTAATTGGGGTTTATTTTTTTTTGACAAAATTATCTTATTTTTTTACTTATATTTTTTCTTTTTTTTCTAATAATAATTTTAGAAATGGAGTGATTTTGATGAAGAAGCACAAGATACTAATTTTATTTACTTGTTTTGTAGTGTTTTGTGTCTTTTCATATATTGGTATATATTTATATGCAAGAATGACCCCAAAACTGGCTATTGATGGGGCTAATGGATATTACTTATATGATAGTAATAATGAATTATATACAGGTACTGCTAGTGAAGATTGGATTAATTTGGATAAAATCTCTAACAAATTGATTGATGCGACTATTTCTATTGAGGATAAAAACTTTTATAGTCATAAGGGATTTGACTTTTTAAGAATTGCTAAAGCGATGCTTATTAATCTTCAATCAGGTAAAAAGTTACAAGGTGCTTCTACTATTACTCAGCAATATTCTAAAAATTTATTTTTGGATTTTGATAAAACTTGGGAACGTAAAATAAAGGAGGCCTGGCTTACTATTAGGTTAGAGTCTCATTATAATAAAGATGAAATCCTAGAAGGTTATTTAAATACAATTAATTATGGTGGAATTTTTGGTATTGAAAATGCTTCTAAGTATTATTTTGGAAAAAGTTCTGCTGACCTTTCTTTGGCTGAGGCGTCTATGCTTGCAGGTATACCGAAAAATCCTAGTTTATATTCTCCTTTGATTAATGAAACTAAGGCTAAGGAAAGACAAAAACTGATTTTAAATTCTATGGTGGAAAATAAATATATTACTAAAGATGAGGCACAAACAGCTTATAATACTTCTTTAACTTATAAATCTTATGAGGAAAAAGATAATTTGAAAATGATGAGATATTATCAAGATGCAGTAATGGATGAACTTGAAAAAATCGATTCTATTCCAGCATCATTTTTGGATACTGGTGGACTTAAAATATATACTAATTTAGATACTGATATTCAAAAGAATTTGGAAGAAAGTGCGAATAAAAATATTTCTAATAATGATATTCAAATGGCTGGTGTTGTTATGGATCCTAAAACTGGAAAGGTTCTTGCTTTAGCAGGTGGCCGTGATTATAATAAGAGTCAATATAACAGGGCAACTAAGGCCGCAAGGCAGGTTGGATCTGCTATAAAACCATTCCTTTATTATTCGGCTTTAGAAAATGGCTTTACACCTTCAACTACTTTTACTAGTGAAAAAACTACTTTTACTTTTGGAAATAATAAAACTTATTCTCCTAAAAACTATGATGATAAATATCCTAATTCACCAATTAGTATGGCAGCAGCAATTGCTTATTCTGATAATATATATGCAGTGAAAACCCATTTATTTTTAGGGGAAAATAATTTACCTAATATGCTTAAGAGGGTTGGCATTAATAGTAAGGTTAGTGAACTGCCTTCACTTGCACTTGGGGCTGAGGAAATTAATATGATGGAAATGATGAAGGCATATTCTACTTTGGCTAATGAGGGTTATAAGATTAAACCTTTCTTTATTAGTAAAGTTACTGATATGAAGGGAAATGTTCTATATGAGTATAAACCTAATCCTGAAAATGTTTTAAATAAAAATACAGTTTATGTATTAAATGAATTATTGACTACTACATCTGCTAAGGAATTTGTAGATTATAGTACGCCTACTTGTTACAATATTTCACCTAGAATGACTCGTAAGTATGCAATTAAGAGTGGGACTACTGATACTGATAATTTGATTTTTGGTTATAACAAGGAACTATTGGTCGGATTATGGACTGGGTATGATGATAATAAAGCAGTTTCTAATAAGGATAGTTCTAATATTAAAAACACATGGGTTGATATTATGGAAAGTAGTCTTAAGGATAAGGAAAACACGTGGTATGATACACCTAATAATGTTGTAGGTGTAGCCATTGATCCAATAAGTGGTAATGCAGTTAATGGTGGTTCTAAGGCTAAGGTTCTTTATTATATTAAAGGTACTGAGCCTACTAGTAATAAGTATGCTTTAGATGATGTTATTCCGACAATAAAATCGACTGAACAAAATAAGAAAGTCTAATTAGACTTT
>JAAWSW010000055.1 GCA_022801735.1 Bacilli bacterium
TATGATTGGCTTTATAAAAAAAGAGTTTCTTCTTTTGATGAAATGTCTAATGTTAAGAAGGATGTTATTTTTAAACTAAAAAGTGATTTTTCAATGGATATTCCTTTAATTATAAGAAAACAAAGCGGTAAAGATGTTTATAAATATTTATTTAAACTGTCTGATGGTAACTTTGTTGAAGCGGTATTAATGGTTCATGATTATGGAAATAGTTTATGTGTATCTACTCAAGTTGGTTGTAATATGGGCTGTGCTTTTTGTGAAAGTGGCCGTCTTAAGAAAAAACGTAATTTAGAAACATATGAAATGGTTAGTCAAATACTACTTGTAGAGAAAGATTTAGATGTGCGCATATCACATGTTGTACTAATGGGTATTGGTGAACCATTTGATAATTATGAAAGTGTTATGGATTTTATAAATATAATTAATAGTGGCAAGGGTATTGATATTGGAGCACGTCATATTACAGTATCTACTTGTGGCATTGTTCCTAAAATTAAAGAGTTCGCTTTACAAAAATTACAGGTGAATTTGGCTATTAGTTTGCACGCTCCTAATGATGAATTACGTAGTAGACTTATGAAAATTAATAAAGTTTATAAACTTACTGATGTGATAGAAGCGATTAAGTTTTATATAGAAAAAACTAACCGCAGAGTAACTTTTGAATATATAATGCTTAAAGGTGTTAATGATAGTAGGCAGTGTGCGTTAGAACTTGCTACGTTGATAAAAGGGCTTAATGCTTATGTTAATTTAATTCCGTATAATGAAACTAGTCATATTGATTTTAAGAAGACTAATAATGATAAGGTTATGGAATTTTATGATATTTTAAAAAAACAAAAAATAAATGTAACTGTTAGACGTGAGTTTGGTTCAGAAGTGAGTGCGGCTTGCGGACAATTACGTTCTATGGAGGAGGAATAGTATGGAATATTCTTATTTAACAGATCCTGGAAAGGTTAGGGACCATAATGAAGATAGTGTGACGATTGTTAAAAACAATTCTGGTGAAATTTTAATGGTTGTTGCTGACGGCATGGGTGGTCATAAAGGTGGAGAAATTGCTTCTTCGATTGCGGTTGGAAGTATTGGTAAGCGTTTTATGGCAACTGGCTCTGTTGGAAATAAAGAAGATGCAATTGCATTTATAAAGGAAATTGTTAGTGAAGCCAATATTTTACTTTATAAATATACTACTGATAATCCTGAAAGTATGGGAATGGGTACAACTATAGTACTTGCTTTATTAACTAAGGATTTCTTACTTTTTGGTAATATTGGTGATTCATCTGGCTTTGTTATGAAAGATGAAAAGTTATATAAGATTACAACTGATCATACGTTAGTTAATTTATTAGTTAAATCTGGTGAATTAACTATAGAAGAGGCTAAAAATCATCCACGTAAAAATGTTTTGATGAGAGCACTTGGGGCTAATATGAATGTTGAAATGGATGTATTTGATGTAGAGACTGATGTCGATGGAATATTCCTTTGTAGTGATGGTCTTACTAATATGCTTGAGACAGAGCAAATTGAAAAGGTGTTAAATAGCGAGTTAAGTATTGACGAAAAATTACAAAAATTAATTTTGAAAAGTAATAATCGTGGGGGAACTGATAATATGTCAGTTGCGTATTTGAAGAAGGAGGCTAAATGATGATAAGTAAAGGACAATTGATAAATGATCGTTATGAAATAATTCGTTCTATTGGTGAAGGTGGAATGGCTAATGTATATTTGGCTAATGATACTATTTTAGATAGATTAGTTGCAGTAAAGGTGTTACGTGGTGATTTATCAGAAGACGAAAAATTTGTTAGACGTTTTCAAAGAGAGGCTATTGCGGCTAGTTCTTTAAATCATCCTAATATTGTAGAGGTATATGATGTCGGAGAAGATAATGGTAAATATTATATTGTTATGGAGTATGTTGATGGAAAAACTTTAAAGAGTTTAATCAAGAAAAGAGGTGCTCTTACTTTACCTGAAGTTGTAGATATTATGTTACAACTTGCATCTGCGATTTCTTGTGCTCATGATAGTTATATCATTCACCGTGATATTAAACCTCAAAATGTGATTATTTTAGAAGATGGTAGAGTTAAAGTCATGGATTTTGGCATTGCTGCTCAATTAAATAGTAATGATCTAACACAGACTAATAGTGTTATGGGTACAGTTTATTATTTACCACCTGAACAGGCTAATGGTAATGTAACAACAACTAAGAGTGATATTTATTCTTTAGGAATTTTAATGTATGAACTTGTTGTTGGTAGGGTACCTTTTAAAGGTGATAGTCCAGTTGAAGTTGCAATTAAACAAATGCGTGAACGTATTCCAAGTTTAACTGATGCTAATCCTGATATTCCACAATCTATTGAAAATGTTATTTTAAGAGCATGTGCTAAAAACCCTAAAAATAGATATGAATCAATGGGGGAAATGCGTGCTGATTTAGAAACTGTTTTAGATAAGAATCGTTTTGATGAGGCTAAGGTAGTTTATGAATATCCTGAAAGTAATTTTGATGATAGTGAAAAACATCTAGAAAAACGTAGTGATCGTAATAAGAAAAATGAAGAAGGCAAGAAATATAAAAAATTAAATAAATCGGTTATTATTGCTTCTGTTATAGCAGGAGTATTGTTATTTACTTTATTGTTTACTTTTATTATTTATCCTAAGTTTATTTCTAAACCTTCTGTTGAAGTGCCTGATGTTTCTAATTTGAAAGTGTCAAAGGCAGAAAAACTTTTAGAGGATTCTGGTTTTGTTGTTAATGTAAAAACTAAGAAGAAAACTAGTGATGAAATAGATAAGGGAAAAGTTATTGAAACTGATCCTGAAGCTGGTAGAACGATTAAGAAGGGTAGTAAGATTACTTTGATTGTTTCTAGCGGTAGTAAAAAAATTGAAATAGAGGATTATACTGGTAAAAATTATTACGAGATTAAAGCAAAATTAGAGGCGGCTAATATAACTGTTGAAATTGAAAAGAAAGATGTTCCTGAAGGTGATAATGTTAAAGATGATATTATTTTAGGACAAGATGTTAAAGCCGGTGAAAAATTAGGTAAAGGTGATACTATTATACTTACTATTCCTAATGTTTATGTAGTATATCCTGATTTTGCTAAAGAGGGTTATAGTGAACTTGATGTTAAAAATTTCTGTGCTAAAAATGGCTTAACTTTAGAAATTAATCACCAAGCAGACGGTGGTAAGTCTGATGGAACTATTATTTATCAAAATATGGCTGCAGGAACAAAGGTAAGAGATGGTGCTACTGTTAAAATAACAGTTGTTAAAAATGAAGTGAAACCTGGTACTGATATGGGTACTGATTCAGGTAGTAATGATGAAGGACAATAATGGAAATAGTTAAAGGAATGATTGTAAAGCAAATAAGTAATGATTATACTGTGTTTGCTTTAGGTGAGATGTTTGTCTGTAAGGCTAGAGGAAAGTTTCGTAATATGGATATTACACCTCTAGTCGGAGACTTTGTAAATTTTGATAAAGATACTAATTATATTTTAGAGGTGTTACCTAGAAAAAATGAACTTGTAAGACCAAGTATTGCTAATATTGATCAAGCAGTGATTATAACTAGTTTAAAGGAACCAAATTTTGATTCTAATTTGCTTGATAAATTACTTTGTATTATTGAGTTTAATAATGTTAAACCGATTGTTATTTTTACTAAAGCAGATTTATTAAGTGAATTGGAACTTGAAAAGTTTAAAGAATATTATAATTATTATAAAAGTATTGGTATTGATGTTTATTTTAATGACGACTTAGAACAAATTAGTAAGATATTTAAAGATAAGGTAAGTGTGTTTACTGGTCAAAGCGGAGCAGGTAAGAGTACTTTGCTTAATAGATTAGATGATTCTTTAAATATTAAAACTGGTGAGATTTCATTGGCGTTAAATCGTGGTAAACACACTACAAGACATACTTCTTTACTTAAAGTTTATGGCGGATTAGTTGCTGATACACCTGGATTTTCGGCTTTAAATTTTGGTGAAATGTCTAAAGGTGATATCAGGGATAATTTTATAGAGTTTAATACATATAGAGATAAATGTAAGTATCGTGATTGTATGCATGATAAAGAAGATGATTGTGAAGTTAAAGATAGAGTTAAATCTGGTGATATTTTAATTAGTAGATATGATAATTATATAAATTTTATTAGTAAAGGGTGATTTGATGATAGTATCAGCGTCTTTCCTTAAAATTCAAGATAATGAGGATAAAATTTTAGAATTAGATAAATGTGCAGATTATATGCATTATGATGTAATGGACGGAATTTTTACAGAAAATAAAACTCCGTCTTTAACTGGTTTTAGGGTATCTAGTCCAAAGGATATTCATTTAATGGTTACAGATGTTAAAAGGTATGTAGATATTTATAGTGAGTTAAATCCTTTATTTATGACTTTTCATTTAGAAGTTGGTAATACAATAGAATTAATTAATTATATTAAAGATAAAGGTATTAAAGTTGGTATTTCTATTAATCCAGAAACTCCTATTTCTAAGATTGTTCCTTATTTAGAATATATTGATTTAGTACTTGTCATGTCAGTGCATCCTGGAAAGGGTGGTCAAGCGTTTATTGATATTACTGATAAAATAGATTATCTTTATAAGTACCGTATGGAATATAATTTAGATTATTTAATTGAGGTTGATGGTGGTATTAATGAAGATACAATTGATAAAGTATCACAGGTTGATATTGCAGTAGCAGGTTCATATATTACTGATAGTGAAAATTATGAAAAACAAATAAAAAGATTAAGAGGTGCATTATGAAAAACGGATTTACTTTAGCAGAACTTTTAGGAGTTATTGTAATATTGGGTATTATTGCGGTTATTACAACAACTACTGTTGGTAAAAGTCTTAGAAATAGCCATTATGAAACATGTCTTACTCAAGAAAAAAATATTATTGAAGGAGTTAAGGCATGGGCTATTGATCATGCTAAAGACTTACCTAATGCAGGAGAGACTATATCTATTAGTCTTTCAGAACTTCAAGATAATGGTTATGTTGAGGATGAACTTAAAAATCCGATGACTAGTGAGGGTTATTCTGCTGAAACTAAGGTTGATATTTATTCAAGTAATGGTACTAGTTATGAATATAATGTTATTTATGGTAGTGACAATGAGAAATGCTTAAAATAGGAGGCGTTTTATGAAAAAGATAACTGTTGATGGGAATGAAGCGTGTGCACATGCTTCTTATATGTTTACTGAGGTGGCTGGAATTTATCCAATAACTCCATCTAGCCCAATGCCAGAACATATTGATTCTTGGGCATCTATGGGAAGAAAGAATATATTTAATGATACTGTTAAAGTAGTTGAAATGGAAAGTGAAGCAGGGGCTATTGGTATGGTACATGGTAGTTTACAGTCAGGAATGCTAACTAGTACTTATACAGCAAGTCAAGGATTACTTTTGATGATTCCTAACATGTATAAGATTGCAGGGGAGATGCTTCCTTGTGTTATTCATGTGGCTGCTCGTAGTCTTGCAACTCATGCTTTAAGTATTTTTGGTGATCATCAGGATGTTTATGCAACTAGAATGACAGGCTTTTGTATGCTTGCATCTTCTAATGTACAAGATGCTTATTATTTAGGTTTAGTGAGTCATTTGGCTGCAATTAAGTCTTCTTTACCTTTTATGCATTTTTTTGATGGTTTTAGAACAAGTCATGAATATAATAAGATTGATATTTTTGAAGATGAAGAGGTTAAATCTTTACTTGATTTAGAGGCTGTAGATAAGTTTCGTAATCGTGCTTTAAGTCCTTTAAATCCTGTTACTAGAGGAACTAATCAAAATGGTGATATTTATTTTCAAATGACAGAGTCTCGTAATTTGTTTTATGATAATGCGGCTTTAGTTGTTTGTGATTATATGAATAAGATTAATGAAATGGCAGGAACTGATTATAAGCCTTTTAATTATTATGGAAGTCCCAAAGCAACTAAGGTAATTGTGGCTATGGGGTCTGTTTGTGATACAGTTAAGGAAACGATTGATTATTTAGGTGGTGAAATTGGTTTAGTAGAGGTTCATTTATATAGACCTTTTAGTATTAAATATTTACTTTCTATTTTACCTTCTAGTGTTAAAAATGTTGCTGTTTTAGATAGAACTAAGGAACCTGGTAGTAATGGGGAACCACTATATTTAGATATTGCGAATGCTTTAGGGGATAAGGACATTAAGGTAGTTGGTGGTCGTTATGGTTTATCTAGTAAAGATACTACACCTGGAATGATTAAAGCAGTTTTTGATTCTTTAGATAATCCTAAAAATAATTTTACTATTGGTATTAATGATGATGTTACTAATTTGAGTTTAGAATATGCTGATTTAAATTTGGCAGGCAATGATAAATCCTTTTTACTTTATGGTTATGGTAGTGATGGAACTGTATCTGCGGCTAAAACTTTATTAGAGATTGCTGGAAATAATACTGATATGTATGCTCAAGGTTATTTTGAATATGATTCTAAAAAATCAGGTGGAGTTACAGCTTCACATTTAAGATTTTCGCCTGATAAGATTAGAAAGACTTATTTTGTTCATCATCCTGAGTTAGTGGTTGTTACTAAGGATTCTTATTTAAAAGAATTTGATATGTTTTCTTCTATGAAGGATAATGGGACTTTAATTATAAATACTATTAAGACAGATTCTGAAATGTTAGAGGCATTAAAACCTTATAAAAGTATTTTAAATGAAAAGAATATTACAGTTTATACGATTAATGCTTATGAACTTGCTCGTAAGTGTAATTTAGGTAATAAAATAAGTATGATTATGGCAAGTGTTATTTTAAAGGTTACTAATTTGGTTAGTTTTGAAGAAGGAATTTCTATTTTAAAAGATTTAGTTACTGATAAGTTTAGTAAGAAGAGTGAAGAACTTGTTTCAGCCAATATACTTGGAATTACTGAGGCTACTAATTATTTGAAAAAGTTAGAATTAGATGAGGAAAGTTCTGAACTTAATATAGATACCTCTAGTATTTATAGTGCGATTAGTCATAGAGTGGGTAATGATCTTAAGGTATCTGATTTTAAAGGTATGGAAGATGGAACAGTAACTCATACATTACCTAATGGAAGAATTCTTAGTGATATTGTACCTAAGTGGTTAAATGAAAATTGTATTCAGTGTGGTATGTGTTCATTAGTTTGTCCACATGGTGTTATTAGACCATTTTTACTTAGTGAAGATGAATACGGTAAGGCTCCTGATAGTATTAAAACTAAGTGTTTACCTGCTATAGGAATTCCTAATCATTATTTTATAATTGGTATTTCTAAAGAAAATTGTACAGGATGCGGAGTTTGTATTAATACTTGCCCTGGAAAAGGTGGGAACAATGCTTTAAATTTTGAAAAGATAGTTACTGACTCAGAGTTTGATTATTTAGTATCTAATGTTTCTATTAAAGATAGTGTTAAGTTAGAAACTATTAAAGGTAGTCAACTTAGAAAACCTAAATTTGCTTTTCATGGTGCATGTGCGGGATGCGGAGAAACTGCATATATTAAACTTTTAACTCAGATGTTTGGTGATAGTTTAGTGATTGCGAATGCAACTGGATGTTCTTCTATTTATGGGGCTTCTAGTCCTGATATGCCTTATGAAATTCCATGGGCGAATAGTTTGTTTGAAGATAATGCAGAGTTTGGTTATGGTATGATGATTGGATATGAAACTGCTAGAGATAGAGTTAGAAATTATATGAGTAATCATGATGATGAGTTATTTGAAAAATGGCTTTCTAATTCTGATGATTATAGTATTACTAAAGAGGTTTATGATAATATTGATTATGGTAAACATCCAGAATTATTGAAACTTAAAAATTATATTATGCCAAGGAGTGTATGGGCTGTTGGTGGTGATGGCTGGGCATATGATATTGGTTTTAATGGAATTGATCATGTGCTTGCTAGTGGTGATAATATAAATATTTTAGTTTTGGATAGTCAGGTTTATTCTAATACTGGTGGTCAATCATCTAAAGCAACGCCTAAGGGTGCAGTTGCACAATTTGCATCTGACGGTAAGAAGAATAATAAAAAAGATTTAGCAAGGATTGCAATGAGTTACCCTAATGTTTATGTTGCTACTGTAAGTATTGGGGCTAATATGATGCAAGTTATTAAGGCTTTTGAAGAGGCTAGTAAGCATAAAGGTCCTTCTATTATTATTGCATATACTCCTTGTATTTCTCATGGTATTAAAGGTGGAATGAAGGAAAGTGTTAATATGGAAGCGCTTGCTACTAAGTGTGGTTATTTTCCTACATTTAGATATAATGATGGAGTGTTTGTATTAGATAGTAAGAATCCCGATTTTG
>JAAWSW010000056.1 GCA_022801735.1 Bacilli bacterium
TGAGCATGAGATATGGGCCAATACGATGCATAGTAGAGGGGTTGAACAGGGCATAGAAAAAGGAATAGAGAAAGGAATCGAACAAGGTTCTAAGCAAGAAAAAATAGGAATTGCTAGAAACATGCTTGATATGGGAATAGAATTAAATACCATAGTGGAAGCAACTCGTTTGACAAAAGAAGAAATTGAAACATTAAAATAGGTTTCAATTTTTTTTTTAAGGTATTAATTTTAAATTTTATAAATTTTGTATTATATCTTTAAAAAACAGTGAATTTACGATATAATTAGTGTGTATGCTTAATGGAGGTAAAATATGGATATCGAATTTAGTAGTGCTGAAGAATTATATAAAAGATTAAAACCAGCGTTAAAGTCTAAAGTATCAGAACTTGCTAGAGATGGTTATGATTATTTAACTACTGATGATGTTTGGAATTACTTGAAAGAGAAAAAGTGGATTAATAGTGTTAATTTAGAATTATCTGAGATGGTTAGTGATATTTTTAGTAGTGATAATGCGTTAATTGATGCATACTTTAAGGATAAATTAAATATTAAAAAAAGAAGAGTTTATTTTAAAGACTAGAAGGAGTTAGACAATGAAAAAATTAATAACAAGAATTTTATTTACAATTATTATTGTAGCGGCTTCGTTTGTACTTTTATTTCCTACTTTACAAAATATTAAGTTAGGATTAGATTTACAGGGAGGGTTTGAAGTTTTATATCAAATTGAAAGTATCAATGGTAAGGATAAAGTTACTAATGATATGGTTGATTCAACTTATAAAACTTTAGTTAAAAGAATAGATGTTTTAGGGGTACTTGAACCAACAATTAATATTGAAGGTGATAAAATCCGTGTGCAACTTGCTGGTGTTGATAATGCGGATGATGCACGTAATGTACTAAGTCAAACTGCAAGTTTAACTTTCCGTGATACAAAAGATAATTTACTTATGACAAGTGATGTTTTACGTAGTGGTGCGGCTAAGGTTAGTGCAGATGAAAAAGGTAGTCCTGTTGTTTCATTAAGCGTTAAGGATAAGGATGAATTTTATAAAATAACAAAACGTGTTAGTGGTATGGAAGATAATCGTATTGTTATATGGCTTGATTATGATGAAAAAGAAGATTCGTTTGCTAAGGAAGGTAATAAGTGTGGGTCTTTAACTGATTCTAAATGTCTTTCTGTTGCAACTGTATCACAAGGATTTAGTAGTGATGTAATTATTGAAGGTAATTTTGAACAAGAAGAAGTTCAAAATTTAGTTGATTTAATTAATTCTGGTAGTATGCCTACTAAGTTAGTAGAAATTTCTTCTAAAAGTGTAGGGGCTTCATTTGGTGAAAATTCACTTGAAATGACTGTTACTGCTGGTGTTGTAGCAATTATTTTAATTTGTTTATTCTTAGTTGTTTTATACAGATTTGCTGGATTAATTGCTAGTGTGGGAATTGTGGTTTATTCTGCACTTACATTCTTTATTTTCTGGTTAATTGGTGGTACTTTAACTTTGCCTGGAATTGCGGCTATGATTATTGGTATTGGTATGGCTGTCGATTCTAATGTAATTAACTTTGCGAGAATTAAAGATGAATTATATGAGGGTAGAGGAGTAAAATCGGCACTTAAAAATGGTAATCAGAATTCTATTGGTACTATTTTAGATGCGAATATTACAACTTTGATTACGGCTATTATATTATTTATATTTGGTCAAAGTAGTGTTAAAGGATTTGCCACTTTATTAATTATTAGTATCTTTGTTACAATGATTATTATGGTATTCTTTACTAGATGGCTTATGAGATGGTTTGTAGAGACTGGATTGTTTGATGGAAAACCAGGTTTATTTATTGGAGTTAAGTCTAAAGACATTCCTGATGTTAATCATAAAGAAAAAAGAACTAAATATTTTTACAAAAATTTAGATTTTGTTAAAAATCGTAAGGTATTTATGATTATTGCGGTTGTAATTAGTGTTGCTGGTATTTTTTCACTTGTTAAAATGGGACTTAATTTAGGTATTGATTTTAAAGGTGGCACAGCAATTACTTTACAAACTGATAAAAATGTAACTGAGAAAATGGCTAAAAAGGATATTGATGAACTAGGTTATAGTATGTATGATTTTTCTAAGGAAACAGATGGAACTTATTCGATTAAAATTAATGAATCATTATCTAAAGATAAGGCTATGAAGACTGAAGATTATTTTGTTGATAAATATGATGCTTCAACTGATGTAGGAGTAATTTCAAATACTGTTAAAGCAGAACTTATTAAAAATGCGATTTTATCTTTAATTTTTGCGGCTATTGCTATTATTCTTTATGTTTCGTTTAGATTTAAATTTAGTTATGGTGTTAGTTGTATTGTATCTTTACTATTAAATGTTCTTATTACAGTTTCATTATTTAGTATTCTTAGATTAGAAGTATCTAGTATCTTTATTGCAGCAATCTTATCGATTATTGGTTATGCAGTTAATGATATTATTATTACTTTTGATAGAATTAGAGAAAATGTTAAGAAAAAAGGAAAAATTACTGAGTCTTCTTCATTAAATGGTATTGTAAATAATAGTTTGAGAGAAATTCTTAATCGTAGTATTGTAACTACTATTACAACTTTAATACCAGTTGTATGTTTAATTTTCTTAGGTGCTCATGACATATTTGAATTTAATATTGCTTTATTATTTGGATTAGTAATAGGCACTTTATGTTCAATATTTGTGGCAAGTCAATTATGGCTTGAAATTGAGAAAAAGAATATTAAAGAAGGTAAAGTAAAAAAAGAAAAGAAAAAAATCGTGGTTGATGAAATTGATGAACTTTCTATCAAGGGAATCAACTCATAATCGAGGTGATAACACATGAGCAAGTATTCATGTGAAACATTTGATAAATTAAGTGAGAAGGTAAGTGTTTATATTAGTGATTCTTCTGATTTAGAATTACTTGAAAAGGCATATAATTTTGCTTACAATAAGCACTTTGGTTTTAAGCGATTGACGGGTGAGGATTATATAACTCATCCGCTTTCTGTCGCTTATATTCTGACTGGAATAAACGCAGATGCTTCTACATTGGCTGCTGCTTTACTTCATGATGTGACTACTGAGGCTGAAGTGAGTGAAGATGAACTTAATGAAATTTTTGGTGAAGATATTACATCTATTGTTATGGGCGTTAATAAAATAAATAAACTTAATTTTTCTGGAGATAGTGAGTCTGTTATTCAAAATCAGAGAAAAATTTTAGTTGGTTTATCTGAAGATGTTAGAGTTATTATAGTAAAACTTGCTGATAGACTTCATAATATGAAAACTTTATTTGCTTTGGATGAAAAAAAACAAAAGGAGACTGCTAAGGAAACTTTAGATATTTTAGCCCCTATTGCTCATAGACTTGGTATTAATCATATTAAGACTGAACTTGAGGAATTATCTTTACGTTATTTGAAACCTAGTGAATATTATGATATTGTCGAAAAATTAAATGCGACTAAAACTGAAAGAGATGCTAGTGTGGCTAAGATGATTCAAAATGTTTCTGAATTACTTAATAAACATGATATTAGACATGAAATAAAAGGGCGTAGTAAAAGTATTTATAGTATTTATAAAAAACTTGATAAGGGTAAGAGATTTAGTGATATATTTGATTTACTTGCACTTAGAGTTTTTGTTAATACTGAACAAGAATGTTATCAAGTTCTTGGAATTATTCATTCTAAGTTTAAACCTGTTCCTAATCGTTTTAAAGATTATGTGGCAATGCCAAAAACTAATATGTATCAATCTTTACATACTACTGTTTTTGGAACTGAAGGACAACTTTTTGAAATACAGATTAGAACTTATGATATGGATAGGATTGCTGAAAATGGTATTGCGTCACATTGGTCTTATAAGGAGCATGGTAGTACTAAAGCGGCTATTCAATCTAGTATGGAACAGAAATTACAGTTTTTTAAGTCTATAATGGAATTAAAAACTAATGAGGCTAGTGCTGAAGAATTTGTTTCAGCCGTTAAGGAAGATATATTAAAAAATACAATTTATGTATTTACTCCTATGGGTGATGTTATTGAACTACCTAATGGGGCGACTCCTTTGGATTTTGCTTTTAGGGTTCATACTAAAGTGGGAGAGAGAACAACTGGGGCTTTGGTTAATGAAGCAATGGTGACACTTGATTATGAACTTCAAGATAATGATGTTGTTAAGATTATAACTTCAAATAACGCTACTCCTAATCGTGAATGGCTTAATATTGTTAAAACGACACAAGCCAAAAATAAAATTAAAAATTATTTTAATCGTGAAACTTTGGATGAAAATATTAAAAAAGGGGAAGATTTATTAAACAAAGAACTTAAGAAAAACAAATATACTTTTAGTGATTTTAACGAGAAATTGGATAAAGTACTTAGTACTATTAAATTAGGTTCTTTAAATGAAATTTATTCTAATTTAGGTAGTGGTAAAGTTCATATTGCGGCTGTTATGGATGCAGCATTTAAAGAGGAGAAGGCTAAAGAGGAAAAGATGCTTGAGAAGGTTCAAAAACTTGGAAATAAAGTTTTTGATAAAGATCATGTTATTTCAGTAGCAGGGTTTGATGATATTAAAGTTAATTTTGCTTCTTGTTGTAATCCAGTTCCTGGTGATAGAATTGTTGGATATATTACTAAAGGAAATGGAATTACAGTTCATAGAATGTTATGTCCTAATGTTTCTAATTTAAATGAACGTTTAATTGATGTTGCTTGGAATGAAAACAAGGAAAAATTTGTAACTACTATTCTGATTCATGCTAATGGTAATAATGATGCTTTGGTTCCAATCGTATCTAAAGCCTCTAATAAGGAAATTGGTATACGTAATGTTGTTAATCGTAAAGATTTTGGAAGTCAAACTTTAGAGATGAGTATTATAGTTCATGACAAAGATGAACTTGTTAAATTTATTAATGATATTAGGTCTCTTGAAGGTATTATTGAGGTAGAGAGGCTTATTAAATGAGAGTTCTTGTTCAAAGAAGTTTGAATTCTTCTGTTTCAGTTTCAGGTGAGGTTGTTGGTTCAATTGAAAATGGTTTAGTATTATTTGTAGGTTTTACTGATGGTGATACTGAAAAGGAAATTGATTATTTAGTTAAGAAAGTTTTAAATTTACGTATATTTGAAGATGATAATAATATAATGAATAAATCTATTTTAGAAGTAGGTGGCGATATTTTAAGTATTTCGCAGTTTACTTTGTATGCTGATAGTAAAAAAGGTAATCGTCCTAGTTATATTCGTGCTTTAAATGGTATAGAAGCTTCAAAATTATATAAACTATTTAATGAGAAGTTGGGAGAGTATGTTAGAGTGGAAACAGGGGTGTTTGGTGCAGACATGCTTGTTTCTATTGCTAATGATGGTCCTGTTACGATTCTTTTAGAAAGCAGGGATAATAATGAAGGAAAGGCAGATTGATTATAAACTTGTAAATTTAGTGTTGTTTATTTTGATTATTTATTTAATTTATCAAACTAGTAGTTTTTGGCTTGGGGTAGTAAGTATTTTAAAAAGTATTTTACTACCTTTTTTTATCGCATTTATTATTGCATATGTTTTGAATATAATGGTTTCTTCTTTGGTTAGAAGAAATGTACCTAGATGGTTTTCTATCATAGTAGTCTTGGGTGTTTGTGTTTTTGTTGTTGGACTTTTATCTTATTTGGTGGCACCTGTATTTGTTGAACAAATTACGAATTTATTTAATGGAATTATTTCGTTTTTTAAGGAAATTACATTAAAGTATAATATCGAATTTAGTGATATTCAACATCAATTATCTACTACTTTTAATGATACTTTAGAAAAAATGGGTTCTTATGTATCTAATGGAGCAATTAATTTAATTGGTATTGGTGTAAATATTTTATCAGGCTTTTTTATTGTTTTAGCAGCAACTATTTATTTTCTTATTGATATGGATAAGATTGAAAAGAAGGTTAAAAGATTTTGGATTAAAAAAAATAAAAGAATTTATTTGTATTTATCTTTAGTTAATAAAGAACTTAAAAATTATTTATCAGGTTTTTTAAAGATTATTATTATTTCGTTTATTGAATATATAATTCTTTATTCTTTAATTGGCCATCCTAATGCTTTTATGTTGGGAACTTTGGCTTCTTTTGGAAATTTTATTCCTTATTTTGGTGGGATTATTACGAATTTAATTGCGGCTATTACGGCCTTTGTAATTAGTCCTGAATTATTTATTAAAACAATTATTATATTTATTGTATTTTCTTCTGTTGATGGTTATATTATAAATCCACTTGTATATGGTAAGAGTAATCAAATTCATCCTTTAATTATAATTATATCGGTATTTGCAGGTGGGATATTAGGTGGATTTATTGGTATTATTTTTGCTCTTCCAATTGCTATTATTATTTTATCTACTTATAATTTTTTTAAGACAGATATTAATAAAATTGGTAAACGTAAGTTTAGTTCTTATAAGTGACATTTTTTTTAATATTTTTGTTTTATTATATAATTTAGGAGGGATAAGATGAATAAAAAAACACTTGTTTATATTGGTGTTGGAGTGACTGCATTAGCGGCTTTAGTACCTGTTGCTTATATGACTTATAAAAAACGTATGTGTGATTTTGATGATGCGATGTATGCATTTTTAACTGATGATGAAAAAGAAGATATTTAAATAACGTAAATCGTTATTTTTTTGTTCTTTGGGTAATATAATTAGTGGATTTTTATTGTTTTATTTGTTATCATATAAGTATAGAGGTGGGTACTATGGCATTTAGTGAAAAATTAAAGGAAGAGGTAAGGGACAAATCTGATGTAAGGTGCGCTATATGTAATGAACCATTTGTTGAAATTCATCATATTATTCCTCAGGCAGAAGGGGGACCTGATACTTTTGATAATGCGGTTGCTTTATGTGCGAGATGTCATGATATTTATGGTGGTAACCCAACTAAAAGAAAACAATTAAGAGAAAAACGGGATTCGTGGTATAAAATAGTTGAGGCTAAAAAAACATCTAGGGTTATTCATAAACATCATGTTTATGAGAAAATTAAGTATGTTTATAAGGATAAACCAAAAGATGAAAAGGAAATTTCAATATATCATGTAGTATATGAAAATGAAGATTTTAATGATGCCGCACATGCTTTGATTGAACTTACTCAGTCTGCTCAACAAAAATTTCCAGGTAAAAAGAGAGTTTTATTTTTAGATATTGATGGTCATAAACTTGAAAATGGTGCTTTTGATCATGATATGTGGGAGTTACAATTTCATTTTATTTTAAAAAATTTATTTAACTATTATTCAGAGGTACATATGCCACTTATAAGTGTTCAAAATACTTATGAACAATTGGAAGATAATATTTTTGAAAATTTTATTATTTTTAATGAAGAAAATACTCCATCAGAATTAAAGAAACATGAGGGATGTATTTTAAGAACTACTATGAGTGAAGATGAATTAAGAGAAATAAAGGAAAACGATTTGGTTTAAGTTAGGAGGTATGTTTTATGAAATATTTTAGAAAGATTAAAGGTGACAGGTTATATTTGTCACCGATTAGTTTGGATGATGCCGAAATTTATACTAAATGGATGAATGATAAGGAAGTTTCAGAAAATTTGGGTAGTTATGGTAAGATGGTTACTTTAAATTTTGAAAAGAATTGGATTGAATCTAATTCTGGTGATTATAACTTTGCAATTGTATTAAAGGATAAGGATGAATTGATAGGTAATGTTAGTTTAATGGATGTTAATCATATTAATCAAACAGCAACTCTTGGTATATTTATTGGCGAAAAGAAAAATCGTTGTAAAGGTTATGGCAGAGAATCTATTAAATTAATTTTAAATTATGGATTTAATACTCTTAATCTTAATAATATTATGCTTACTGTATATTCCTTTAATGAAAAGGCTATTAAAACTTATAAAAAAATTGGATTTAAAACTTTTGGAGTTAGAAAGAAGTCTGTTTATAAAGATAATCTTGTTTATGATACTATATATATGGAGATTTTAAAGGATGAATTTAATGAAATAGAGGATTTTATTTACATTCCTTAAATTATTTGAAAGCACATATGTGTTTTCTTTTTTCATGTAAAAATACTAAATCTGCATAAAAAATATACAAAAAAGGGAAATTGGTAAATTAAAAGAAAAAAGAAGGAATTAGGTAGGTCAGCGCAGTAGGATATATATGAGAGTAAAGAATACCTATAAGGAATTTTGCTATAAAAGAATGAAAAGAGGTTTTAGAAAGAAAAAGAAAGGAGAAAAAATGACTAAAACAATAGAATTTATAAAAGCCAGTAACGA
>JAAWSW010000057.1 GCA_022801735.1 Bacilli bacterium
CTGTTACGTTTGTAATAAGTACGTTCCAATTACTTGATACTTTACTTGTTCCTTTTATGTCTAGGTTTGTTTGGAAGGCTGCGTATCCTACTGTCATTAATAAAAGTATTCCTATTAGGCTTATTATTACTATTTTCTTCTTTTTGTTTCTTCTCATTTACTTCACCTATCTTACTCTCACCCTATTATACCCCCCCCCCCCCCTACTTTGTCAATACTTTGGCGACATTTATCAATTATGTTTGACATTTGATAAAATTGTGATAGAATATGTTCAGTTTTTTAGGGGGAATTTAATTTATGAAAATTATTATCAATTATGATTTGTTAGAAAGGGCTGCTGAAGCAAAACATAAATTTAGTTTAGTTAAAGAAACAAAGAGAGCAGTAAAATTTTGTGCATTTTTCTATAGTGTTATATGGACGCCTTATTGTGCAATCACTAAAGATCCTATTTCCTTTAGTCATTATTTAAATACTTTACCATTTAATCTTTTATTAAGTACAGGTATGATTACTTTGTTTTATAGTTTTAATACATATTTTAAAGGCGTTAGTGATTTGGCATTTCTTGATTTACATATACTTTCTAAAAAATTGGAGTCTTTAAATATTAATACTAATGGCGACTTATTAATGGATGCATATAAATATAAAACTGAATACGAAATTGATTCTCATAGTAAAATTCCTCTTTTAGTACAAAAGAAATATATAAATATTCCTTCTAATGATGACAAAGAAGTATCACTTTTACAAGAACATGTAATTGGTAGCCATACATATACGCTTTCAAAAGGCAAACCTAGCAAGCAGATGGCGTTTAAACCCGCTTTTAGTCATTAAATCAAATAAAAAAATGATTTTAATAATCATCTTTTTTATTTTTTTAAATTATAGTATAATACATTATGAAATGAGGTGTTTGTATGGATAAACTTATTTTAATTAAATATGGTGAACTTACAACTAAAAAAGATAATCGTAATTTTTTTATAAATACTTTGGAAAAAAATATTAAAAATTTAATTGGTGAAGATATAATAATTAGAAAAGATAGAGTACGTATGTATATTGAATGTGATAATGTGGAAGAAGTTGCTTTAAAGTTACAAAAAATATTTGGTATATATAGTATAGTTATTTGTCATAAAGTAAATAATAATACTGAGGAAATTTTAGGTAAAGCACTTGAAATTATGGATAGTACTAAAAAAACGTTTAAAGTTGTTACTAATCGTGCGGATAAAAATTTCCCTACTCCTTCTATGGAATTTAGTAGAATAATGGGTGGACTGATTTTAAAAAACAGTGATTTTAAAGTTGATGTCCATAATCCTGATATTACTCTTACTATTGAGATAAGAAATAATGGAACTTTTATATATACTAATGAATTAAAAGGTGCGGGTGGTTATCCTGTTGGAATACAAGGTACTGGACTTTTAATGCTTAGTGGAGGAATTGACAGCCCAGTTGCTGGATACTTAACATTAAAAAGAGGTGTGAATGTGGAATGTTTGTATTTTGATTCACCACCACACACTAGTATAGAGGCTAAAAATAAAGTTTTAAAACTTGCTTCTATTTTAAATTCATATTCAGGGCATGTTAAAGTTCATATAGTGCCTTTTACAGAAATCCAAGAAGAGATTTTTAAAAAATGCCCTGACACTTATATGATAACCATTATGAGAAGAATGATGTATCGAATTGCTGAGAAATATTCAGAAAAAATTGGGGCTAAAATAATTGTTAATGGTGAAAGTATTGGTCAGGTTGCGAGTCAAACTTTAAGTAGTATTGAGTGTATTAATAATGTAACTAATAAACCTATTATAAGACCAGTTGCATGTCTTGATAAATTAGAAATTATTAATATTGCTGAAAAAATTGGAACTTATGAAACTAGTATTTTACCTTTTGAGGATTGCTGTACTATTTTTGTTCCAAAACATCCAGTTATTAATCCTAAACTTGATTTATGTATAGATTATGAGAAAGTTTTAGATTATGATGAATTAATCGATAGATGTATTAATAATATAGAAATTATTAGTAATTTTGAAGAAAATAAATTTGAAGATTTACTTTAGTAAAAATTACCATAAAAAAAAATGTATTTTATCGCCAAATGTACACAAGATAAAAATGTACAGGAGGTGAAATGTATGACAAGTAATAATAAAATCGTTGTTCCAGGAGCTAAACAAGCTATCGAACAAATGAAATATGAAATAGCTAACGAATTAGGCGTTAATATGGGTCCAGATGCTACTAGTAGAGCAAACGGTTCTGTAGGTGGAGAAATTACTAAAAGACTTGTACAAATGGGTCAACAACAATTAAGTGGTACTAAATATTCTAAATAATTAGAATACTAGTTCTATATTAATTTTATACATTTAAAAATGCTAACGACTGTGTTAGCATTTTTTTATTCATCTTCTTCCATATCTATTATTACAGGTCCTACTTGTTTTTCTTTGGTTTTATTTTTAGGTTTTAATTTTTTAGTAATTTTTCTATATATATAATATATTAATCCAATAATTACAACAAAGATAAAACCGTAAAAAAATACGAATAATACTCCTATTGTAATCATAATTCCTAATATTAAAAATATTATTTGTTTTAGTTTATCCATTTTTTCTCCTTTGTTATTATACTATTTTTTCTTTTATATTATATTTTATATCTAACATGCTAGATATATTGTTTGTTAGTTCATCAGAAAGTAATGAAAAATATAAAGTGACTTTTTGTTTTCCTTCGTTTGTTATATTGATGTATTTAGAAACGCAATAACCCATATCTATTAAATTAGCACTGCTATATTTAGAAATTACTTCTTTTAAAATGGGATAATGGGTACAACCTAAAATAATATTTTTGCAACCTCTAAGTTCTTCTAAATATTCTATAACAGCATTATCACATTCTTTGGTATAAATCTTTCTTTCCTCTATTAGTGGTACAAATAATGGACATGATACTGATTTTTGGGTTACTTCGTTAAAAAAGCCACTTTTTATTGTCATTGGAGTTGCAAATACACCTATTTTTTCTAAGTTCTCTTCTCTTATATATTTTAATGTAGGTGTTAGAACGTCAATGATTGGAACTTCATATCTGTCTTTTAGTTGTTTATATAAATTGGAACTAATGGTTCCACAGGCTATAACAATGATATCTACTTTTTCTTTTAATAAAAAGTTAATTATTTTGTCAGATCTTTCTTCTAGTTCGTTTATACATTTGGTTCCATATGGTAAATTTAATGTGTCACCAAAGTAAATATATTCATTGTTAGGATAGTTTTTTATTAATTGTTTTAAAACGGTAAGTCCGCCAATGCCTGAATCAAATACGCCTATTTTCATAATATGCCTCCTTTATACATTGTACACTATTTTGTTAAAATATTATATAAATTTAACGTAATTTTAATAATAAAAAACAGTCTGACTTACAAACTGTTTTTATTTTTTATTTTTTTGGTTTAATTACTTCTATTCCTCCCATGTATGGTCTTAAGGCTTCTGGTATATTAATACTTCCATCTTCATTATAGTTATTTTCTAAGAACCCGATAAGTCCTCTTGGAGTGGCTAAAACGGTATTATTAAGTGTAGTTACATATTCATTACCTTTTTGTGTTTTCATTCTAATACCAAGTCTTCTAGCCTGTGCATCTCCTAAGATTGAACATGAACCAACTTCAAAGTATTTTTTTTGTCTTGGGCTCCAAGCCTCAACATCACATGATTTTACTTTTAAATCTGCTAAATCTCCACTGCAACATTCTAATGTTCTAACTGGAACATCTAAACTTCTAAAGAATTCTACAGTATACTGCCACATTTTGTTATACCAGTCCATGCCTTCTTCTTTTTTACACAGTACTATCATTTCTTGTTTTTCAAATTGATGTACTCTATAAAGTCCTCTTTCTTCTATCCCATGGGCTCCTACTTCTTTTCTAAAACATGGTGAATATGAAGTCATAGCGATTGGTAGTTCTTCTTCTTTAATAATTTGATCTTTAAATTTTCCTATCATTGAATGTTCACTAGTACCTATTAGGTATAAATCTTCACCTTCGATTTTATACATCATAGCGTCCATTTCTTCAAAACTCATTACACCTGTTACTACATCACTTCTAATCATGAATGGTGGAATTGCATAAGTAAATCCTTTATTTATCATAAAGTCTCTAGCATAACTAAGCATTGCGGAATGAAGTCTTGCGATATCTCCTATTAGATAGTAAAAACCATTACCGCTTGTTCTTCCTGCGCTTTCTTTATCTAATCCGCTTAGTCTTTCACATATATCAGCATGATATGGTATTTCATAATCTGGAACAACAGGGTCCCCATATTTTTCGTTTTCAACGTTTTCATTATCATCTTTTCCAACTGGAACTGAATCATCCATGATGTTTGGAATCACCATCATTCTTTCTTTAATTTCTTTATTTAATTTTTCTTCTTCTTGTTCTAAACTTTCGATTTCTTTATTGTATTTTACTATTTCTTGTTTTATAGTTTCTGCCTCTTCTTTTTTCCCTTCACGCATTAATGAACCTATTAATGCACTTTTTTCATTTTTTAGGGCTCTTAGATTATCGCCTTTTCCTTTTGCATCTCTATATTTTATATCTAAATCATATACTTCATCTACTAATGGTAATTTTTTATCTTGAAATTTCTTTTTGATATTTTCTTTTACTAATTCTTTATTTTCTCTTATTAATTTTATATCTATCATCTTGTTTTCCCTCTTTCTAAATTTGCTGTTTTAGCTAACTCAATATTTACTCTACATTCAAGTATTTTTTGTTTTAAGTCTTTTATTTTTTGGTCATATTCGTTTATTTTTTCTGAATCTTTTTCTTGTACTTTTAAAACTATATTATTTTTTATTTGTTCTGACAGTTTTTCCTCTTCTTCTTTTAATCTTAATAATTCATCCATGTTGTTCTCTCCTTAAAAAAAACAAAAAGACTATAGTTATAGGAGTGAATAATCACGGTACCATCCTACTTATAGTCTTAATTATGATAACGGCTTTCACCGGGAAATGATTAATTTCCTCTCGGAAGTAGATTCATATAAGTTTTATTATTAGTTCTCACCAACCACTAACTCTCTTTAAATAATAACTTATATTACTTGTCTTCGTCATTGATTTATATATTTATATTAACACTATTAATTTATTTAGTCAACATTATATGGATTTATGTGAATTATTATATGTTTTAATCTATCATCAAATTCTTTTAATTTATTTTCTATTTGGTGAGCAATTTCATGTGCTTCTTTTAAAAGAAGGTTTTCATCCATACTGATTTCACATGTTACCTGATAGGTACTACCATATTTTAAAATTATTAATTCATCTATGTTTTTTGTTTCTTCTATACTATATATAATTTCTTCTATTTGTTTTATATAATTACTGTCAGTAATTTTTTCACCTAAAAGATTACTAAAATTATCTTTAAATATATTATAAGCAATTTTTAAAATTAATATACCAACAATAATCATTGCAACCATATCTGCATATACAAATATACCATCTAAATTCGCAATTAAAATTGACATTAATACGACTACTGAACTAATAACATCTGACATGCTTTCTTTTCCTGAAGCAATTAAAATGTTACTTTCATACTGTGTACCTTTTCTTAAAAGGTATTTGGCAAGTACTAGTTTAGCCATTATAACTATTAAGGCGATTATAGCGGCATAAATACTTGGGATGATTCTTTCTTCAAATATAGCATTATATATAATTGATATTCCCATTAAAGTAATTACTATTGCAATTCCTATACAAGTTATATATTCTATTTTTCCATGGCCATATGGATGTTTATCATCGGCTGGTTTAGTTGACAATTTATGTCCTAAAATTGCAAATACATCAGTAATAGTATCACTTAGTGAATGGATACCATCAGCAATTAAAGCACCTGATTTACCTATTGTTCCAGAGATTATTTTTACTACTGATAGTAAGGTATTTGTAATGAAACTTTTTAATAAAACTTTTGTTATTTTATTCACTTTTACCACCTATATATTTTATGCTTATTATTTGGCTTCGAACCAATTTTTACCATAGTTGACATCAACTTTTAACGGCACTTCTAATTTATAGACATTTTCCATTATATTGGTAACGATTTCTTTTACTTGTTCTAATTCTTCTTCTTTTACATCGAATATTAACTCATCATGTACTTGTATAATCATTTTACTTTTTAGATTATTTTCTTTAAAGGCATTATATACTTTTACCATGGCTAATTTTATTATATCTGCACTAGTTCCTTGAATTGGCGTATTAAGCGCGATTCTCTCACCACTTTGTCTAATCATATAAACTGGATTTTTAAGTTCGTTAATGATTCTTTTCCTGTTGAAAAGGGTTCTTACATAACCTTTTTCTTTGGCGTCTTTTATTGTATTATCCATATATTCTTTTATTCCTGGATATGTTTCTAAGTATGTATCTATAAATTTTTTTGCTTCTACGGCTCTTATGTCTAGATTTTCTCCTAGTCCAAATCCGCTTATTCCATAAATAATTCCAAAGTTAACGGCTTTAGCAATTCTTCTCATTTCAGGTGTTACTAAATCCACTGGTACTTCGAAAATATCACTGGCAGTTTTTGCATGTATATCCATTCCGTCTTGAAAGGCTTTTTCAAGGGCTGGTACATCGGCTATATGCGCTAGTATTCGAAGTTCTATTTGGGAGTAATCTGCACCTAAAATATAATCGTTTTTAGGAATGAAGGCTTTTCTAATTGATCGTCCTAGTTCATCTCTAATTGGAATGTTTTGAAGATTTGGTTCAATCGATGATAATCTTCCTGTTCTAGTTAAGTTTTGAGTATATATAGTATGGATTTCATTATTAGTTATGTATGTCATTAATCCTTCTATATATGTACTATATAGTTTTGCAAGGCCACGATATTCTAAAACTCTATCAATAATTGGATGTTTATCTTTGATTTTATGTAGGACATCCGCAGCGGTTGAATAACCATTGCTTGTCTTTTTCCCATGTGGAAGGTTTAGTTTTTCAAATAATACTTCTGATAATTGTGCTGGAGATGCAATATTAAATTCACATCCAGCCATATTATGAATATCTTTTGTTAATAATTCTAATTTTATTTGAATATCTTCTCCCATTTCTATTAATTTGTTTTTATCTATTTTTACACCTGCATATTCCATATCGGATAACACTTTTGAAAGTGGAAGTTCTATGTTTTCATAAAGTTCTAATAAATTTTCTTCTTTTAATTTATCTAAGAAAAATTCTTTTGTTTCATAGATGAATTTTGCTCTTTCAATACATGATTTGGCGATTTCTTCTTCACTTGGCATTTTTAAATGAATGAATTTACCATATATTGTTTCATAAAAATCGATATTTTTATTTATTTCATTAGCAAGGTATGCCATATCATCTTTAACATTATATTCTAATAGGGCACCGGCTATCATGGTATCATTGGTGATGTTTTCTATTTCAATATTTTGATATTTTAAAGCAGTTATTATTTTTTTTGAGTCATAGGTATATTTATTGTTTTCTTTTAAGAATTTAGGATTTTGTTTTAATATTTCTAATGGAATGAAAGCACTTATTTCGTCATTATAAATTCCCATACCTAATATTTCTGATTTGTGATAATTTGAACCAAACACTTCTAAACAAATGGCAACATCTTTTGTTATGTTTAATTCTTTTATATCTTTTATTATTCTGATTTGAACTGGCTTTTCTTGTTTAGTTTGTGTTTTCTTTAGAAATGAATAAAATTCTAGTTCTTCATACATTTTGTTTAGTTCTTCTAGATTGGCTTCTTTATATTTGATATCATTTATATCTATTTCCATTGGAACATCTCTTACTATTGTAGCAAGGTCATAACTCATATAAGCATTATCTTTATCTGTTTCTAATTTTTCTTTTAATTTTCCTTTGATGTTATCTATGTTTTCATATATACCATCTAGCGTTTTATATTCGTGAAGTAGTTTTAGTGCTGTTTTTTCACCAATTCCTTTTACTCCTGGAATATTATCTGATGAATCTCCCATTAGGGCTTTTAAATCTATAACGTTAATTGGTTTTATACCATATTCTTCTTCAAATGATTGTTTATTATATCTAATATAATCTTTTTGTTTTAATAGTTTTATGTCTACATCATCTGATATTAGTTGTAGTAAGTCTTTATCACTACTTATAATTGTTCCAATGTATTCTGAATCTTTATTACAATATTCACTAAA
>JAAWSW010000058.1 GCA_022801735.1 Bacilli bacterium
CTCTTATTTTTTATTGCATTACCATTATACCCCCCCCCCCCCCCTACACAGTCAATGTTTTCAACGATGATGTATACAATTTATACAAAACTTTACACAAAAAAAACGAAACTAAAGTTTAGTTCCGCATAAAAAGCATGCTGTTGCTCCTGGAGATAATTTTGCTCCGCAATTAGGACACATCTTAGGTCTACCAGTTTCCACTGGAGTAATAATAGGTTTCTCTTCTTTAGGTTCTTCTTCTTTAACTTCTACATAAGTAGTATGAGCTTTATCTGGTTCTAAAGATTCATTAGTAAATACTGAATCATTATTACTAACAACATTTTCTTCCGTATTAACCCTTTGAGCACTAGATCCTATTTGATTTTCTGAAGGTGTAATATAATTATAATCTGTATATAAAGAATCTTGATTATCTACTGGTTCACTAATATCAGTAATTACAGGTTCTACCACAACCTCTTTAGGTTGTTCAAATAAAATATTTTGAGTTTCTAAAAATTCCTCAGTTAAATCATACTCATTTAAAACAAACTTTGGCTTTTTAAAGGCAAGTTTTGGAAAATTATACATTGGAAATACCACATACCAAATTGCTTCTTTTGGATTTTCATTAAAACCTTTTAATAACTCCCCTATAATCACATATAAATAATATAATCCAACAAAAGGAATTAAAGAAAAGTAAAAATACTTTCTATTTAAGTGAAGCAAATCAACAAGTACCAGAGTTGTATAAACTGGTACATAAGCCTTCCATGATTGTTCTTTGGCCCTTTTAAGTAAAACACCTAATGATATTTTAACGGCAATATAAACAACCAAAAACACTAAAAACAACATTAAAAAATATTTTCCAGTTCCTTCCATCAACATATCTCTAGCCTCCTTTTATTATTATAACATCATAAATCGCAAAAATAAATATTATTTTCTATTTCATAATAAAGAGATGAAAAATCACCATGTCCTGGATATATTCTAGTATCAGGATATTTTTTTATTTTATTTAAACTATTTTTCATGTCAGTAAGACTTCCTGTGGATAAATCTGTTCTACCAACAGTTCCCTTAAACAAAAAATCACCAGTAAACATCTTATCATCTTCGTAAAAATAATAAGCAACACTATCATCAGTATGTCCAGGTACATATATAACTTCAAATTTAAATGGACCTATTTTATATTTTCCCTCTTTTAAATTACTATAATTATAAACATCATTAAAATACTTAGTAGCGCCCACATGATCTATATGTCCATGCGTTACTAAAGCCCCAATAATAGTATCATCACCTATACATGCTTTTATTTTTTCATATTCATCGCCAGGGTCAATCACCAAAGCCATGTTTTCCTTAACTAAAACATAACAATTAGTTCTATAAGGGCTAACCTTTACAAATCTTAATTCCATTTCCTATTTCCAGATTTTATATTAGCCATTTTTTTACGTAAATCAAAAGCACTATTAATACTACTATTAGGGTTATTAGGCTTCATAGGATTTAAATTAGTACCATTTTGTAAATCTTTAGGTGATTGATTAAAACCACGTTTCATTTTAGTCATACTATCAACCTGTCTTTGAAATTCTTCTGGACTCATTCCATTATTTTTAATAATCATTTTATCATCTCCTTAACTGGGCCATAAGTTAAACGATAACCTTCAATCAAACCATATTCATGAATTGCCTCAATATGCTTTTTAGTTGGATACCCTTTATGATTTTTAAAACCATATTGTGGATACTTTTCATCAGCCTCATACATCATTCTATCACGAGTAACCTTAGCAATAACTGAGGCTGCTGCAATACTCAAACTTTTAGCATCTCCCTTAATTATTGACATAACTGGAATATCAAGATCAATTGGCATAGCATCTGATAATACATATTCTAAAGGGATTTGTTTTCTAACCTCATCAATAGCCATAATCATTGCCTTACGACTAGCCTCGTAAATATTAATTTCGTCAATTTCTTTAGCAGATACAATTCCTACTCCATAAACAGCATGCTCTACAATATAATCATAAAATAAATCACGCTTTTTTTCACTCAATTTTTTAGAATCATTTAATCCTTCCAATTCAAAATCTTTAGGTAAATAAACACAAGCCGCAACAACTGGACCAAATAAAGGACCTCGGCCGGCTTCATCAGTACCTCCAATATAATTTATTCCTTTACCATATAATTCTTTTTCATACAAAAGCATATCTACCATAATTTCACTATCCTTAAATATTATTATACCAAAAAAGCCTAGAAAAAAACACTAATTAAAGTGTTTTAACATTTTACTTTACAACAATATTAACAAGTTTACCTGGAATAACCACTACATTAAGAATTTTTTTACCATCTGTAAATTTCTTAACATTTTCATTTTCAAACGCAGCACTTTCCATTTCCTCTTTAGTAGCAGAAGCATTCATTTCCGTCTTACCACGAACTTTACCATTAATTTGAATAACCATTTCAAATGTTTGACAAATAGTCTTAGCCTCATCATAAGTTGGCCATTGTTCATAAGTAATAGTATTGTTATGACCTAAATTATGCCACAACTCTTCTGTAATATATGGCGCAACTGGATTTAATAATTTTATAAAACCTTCTGCATAATCTTTAGGGAAAACTTTCTCCTTATAAACAGCATTGATGAAAATCATCATTTGACTTATAGCAGTATTAAAATTTAAAGTTTCATAATCTTCAGTAACCTTTTTCACAGTTTGATTATAAATTTGTTCTAAATTTTTATTTTCATTATCACTAATGGCATCAGATTCATATAATCTCCAAACACGATCTAAAAATTTCTTAGCACCTTCAACACCATTGTTATTCCATGGCTTATCTGCTTCTAAAGGTCCCATAAACATTTCATATAATCTAAGTGTATCTGCACCATAATCTCTGATAATATCATTGGGATTTACAGAATATTCAGGATATCTTTTACCCATTTTAATTCCATTAGAACCTAATATCATTCCTTGATGAACCAATTTTTTAAAAGGTTCTTCTACAGGTGAAATACCTTTTTCATACAAATAATGGTTCCACATTCTAGAATATAATAAATGACCTACTGCATGTTCTGGGCCACCGATATATAAATCAACCGGCATCCAATGTTCTAATAATTTTTTATCAGCAATTTCTTTATCATTATGTGGATCAATATACCTTAAATAATACCAACTAGATCCTGCAGATCCTGGCATAGTAGAGGTTTCTCTAACACCAGTTTTACCATTATAGTTAATATTAACCCAATCACTTGCTTTGGATAAAGGTGAAGCACCTGTCTTACTTGGTGAATAATCATCAAGTTCTGGCAAAATCAAAGGTAAATCATTATCTGCTAAACATCCCATAGTACCATCTTCATAATGGATAATTGGTATAGGTTCGCCCCAATATCTTTGACGTGCAAAAATCCAATCACGTAAATGATAATTAACCTTTTTAGAACCAATACCATTTTCTTCTAGCCAACTAATCATTTTATTTATTGCTTCCTCTTTATTATCAAGGTCATTTAAAATATTAGAATTAATATATTTTCCATCACCAGTATAGGCTTCTCTCGAAATATTTCCACCTTCAATTACCGGAATTATATCAATATTAAATTTTTTAGCAAATTCATAATCACGTGTATCATGGGCTGGTACCGCCATAATGGCACCTGTACCATACGTAGATAATACATAATCACTAATCCAAATTGGAATTTTTTCACCATTAACAGGATTTACCGCATATGCTCCTATAAATACACCTGTTTTTTCTTTAGTTAATTCGGTTCTTTCCAAATCAGATTTTGTTAAACATATTTTTTTATACTCTAACACTTCATCTTTCTTTTCAGAACTCATAATTTTTTCAACAAGTTCATGTTCAGGCGCTAAAACACAATAAGTAGCACCATAAAGAGTATCTGGCCTTGTTGTAAAAACCGTAAACTGTTCATCTGAACCAGCAACTTTAAAATCAACCAAAGCCCCTCTAGAACGCCCTATCCAATTTTTTTGAATTTCTTTTGTAGATATAGGCCAATCAATTTTTTCAAGACCTTCTAATAATTTATCTGCATAAGATGGCATATCAATAACCCATTGTTTCATATTCTTACGAACTACAGGATAGCCACCACGTTCACTTTTTCCATCAATAACCTCGTCATTAGCAAGTACAGTTCCTAATTCTTCACACCAATTTACTGGCATATCTTTCAATGTTGCTAAACCATCTTCATAAAGTCTTTTAAAAATCCATTGTGTCCAATGATAAAAATCTGGATCACAAGTAGAAACTTCCTTATCCCAATCATATGAAAGACCAATTAGACGCAATTGTTCCTTAAATGTATCAATATTTTTTTTGGTAAATCCTTCAGGATGATTTCCTGTCTTAATCGCATATTGTTCAGCAGGCAAGCCAAAAGAATCAAACCCCATTGGATGAAGTACATTATAACCTTGCATACGTTTCATCCTTGCTACAATATCAGTCGCTGTATATCCTTCAACATGGCCACAATGAAGCGCTACTCCTGATGGATAAGGAAACATGTCTAACGCATAATATTTAGGTTTGCTAAAATCCCAAACATTAGTACTAAAAGTTTGATTATCCTCCCAATATTTTTGCCATTTTTTTTCTATATTTTTAAAATCATACATTTTTATTCTTCCTTTCTTTATAAACCATATCATCATCTATATAATTACTATTGATATTACCTATATCCTCTAAATAAAATTTATCTATACAATTTTCAATATTCTTAATTAGTCTATAAGCCTCTTTTTTCGTAAGAAAAACAGACATTGGATACATTTTTAATGCACCTATTTTTATATCAGTCCCTGGATATTTATAACTCCTAGATGAAGTGAAAGTAAAATCTATAAGACCATTTTTACCCTTTTCCAAAATATACTTACCAAAATTAACATTAAATTCTTTAATTTTATTAATATCCTTTTCTGGTAATTTAATAATTTCATCTATTGACATATCCATATATTCTTCAGGTTTTAATATAAAAAATGTTGCTAAACCTAAACTATCATTGTTTATAAGACATATTTTTTTATTTTTTGATAATTGATTTCTAAAATATGCCACTGATTCAAACAAAGAAATAAAAATTTCCTGAAATCCATGTATTCCTAGTGACTTTAAACAAGATAATGCCGCTATCGGACCATTACCAGATCTTGTAAGTTCTAAAGAAGTATTGTATGGATTAAAATTTCCGTAATACATTTCATCCAAAGATTGAGTTTTTGTTTTATCAAGAAGAAAATAGTCATCCCTATTCTTTACGACAAAAACACTAGAAACATATGGACAAAAACCAGTTTTATGAAAATCAATACCAACAGAATCTGCATATATAATTTCTTCTGCCTTGTCCTTCAATTGTTTTATCCTGAATAAAGCCTCATTATCAACTCTTGTACCAAAATCAAAATCCTTGAAAAATAATGAAACCCAACCCAAAACAAAATCTACATGAATATGTGGAATATAATTCAATTTATAATCTTTAACAATACGCATATTCATCTCATAAATATCTTTAATTGGATCAATTGCAAGTTCATTAGTACTACCACCATTAAGATTGTACCCTAAAAAAATCTTCCCTACATCCAAATTTTCTCTTATTATTTTTTCTGCCTCTTTAACACTGATTTGACCATCAGTATCACATGGTACATCAATACAATTATCCATACCTATGCCTAACCAATCACAAGCCTGATAATGACAAGGATGACCATTACTACTTGTAATCATAAAATATTTTGAATTATGACAACCAGAATATTTTGTTTCATAATCTGCCTTTAACAAAGCAATTTTAGTAGCGTATAAATTAGTCCCTTTACCACCAAAAGTAAATATTCCGTGACTTTGTTTATAATCCCAACCTAATAAATCAGAAATATATTTTACAACTTCTAACTCACTTGCAATTAAATAACCAGCATACGTATCTTGTGCAAAATTTGAATTAAAAGAATTAGTAACATTTGCAGCCGCTAAAGAAACAAGATTAACAGAAGGAATTACATTTATCATAGTTCCTGGATTTGCCCAATTAGGTATATTTTGATACAAATAAGATATTTGTTGAAACGTCTCTTCAGGACTCATAGAATTATAATTCAATTTCTTATCCTTTAGATAGTCACTATATTTTAAATCATAATTTCCCTTAGTAAATGGACGACCAAAATTATAGTATTTACTTATTTTTTTATCTAACTTATTCATATAATTTATAATTTGTTTTGAATTACTCTTTTTATATGTACCAAAATACTTTTTAAAGTTCATAATTTACCTCCTTTAAATATAATTTTAAATATTTATTTGATAAATCTAAATATTTATTAGCCATTTCATAAAGACTACCACTTTCTAAAAACTGTAATATTTCTATTTCATCTGTGGAAAGCCCTAATTTTTCCAACTGGTAATTCAAATGCTTAGATAAATTTACTGGGTATTTTCTTTTATATATAAAAAGCCATTTCAAAAAATGATTTCTTGTTTTATATAAATGATCCAATAAATTAGGATCTCTGTTTTCCGTTAATATCTCAACCCTCTTTGTATAACTTATAATCCTTTTAGTCAAAACTTTTAATCGTTTATCCCTAAGATTATCGTCATAAAATGGAAAATAATCTTTTTTTACCATATCCAAACATGGAATATTTCCAAATAAAACTACACTATTTTCATAAAGTGCACCAATTATCATTTCTAACGAATCATATGACGCATCAGTCTCTCTTTTTTCAAAATTTGGAATAGATAATGGTAATAATGTAATATCAAAAGAAATATCAGGGTGTTGAAAATAAAACTCTATTCTATAACCAATATGATCAATATATAAAACTGGTTCTTTATCCTTAAAATTATCACTAACAGTTTTTAAAATCTCTATTATTTTAGAAGGATGCATAGTACTCATTTTATCCGTATATGCAATAATATCTATATCTGAAACACCTTCAATAAATACATCACCATAAGTACTGGAGCCATAAATAATTGCAGAAGATATTTCCAATTCATAAAGATTATTTTTCAAATAATTTATTACATCATTAATAGCATTCTTATAATTATTTAAAACAGAATCTTTGCTAATTGAATCAATTGCAATCATCTATTTACCTTCCTTCTTTTTATAAACTTTACCTAGTATATAATAAATAATTAAAATTAGTGGTACTAAAATTACGAACGCAACTAATAACTTAAGCATAAATGAATCAATTAATTCAATAATAGTTACCGTAGTTGCAATAATAAATGCATTTGCAAACGCTAAACTATTCGCAAACTTTTTAACATCTATTTTATCAATATCTAAATTATATGCATTTTTAAAAAATAATAACTGCTTACCATTTTTAAAAGCCTCAATTCCTTTTTCTCTTCTTACTATTACTAAATAATAAAATAAATAAATAAATAAAAAACATCCAACAAATATAAAAATAAATTCCATAAAATCCTCCTTTTAAACATAAAAAAGCATTATGTATAAGGACGGGATAAACCGTGGTACCACCTTATTTCATAATACTTGTATTATCTTAATTGGTTTAACGCACCAAACGTCATATACTTATCATATATGCTGCTCATAAGTAAGTTCATAACCTATATTTAAAAACTTTCACCAAACGTTTTCTCTCTAAAAAATAATCAGTTATTACTACTCTTAATCATCGCTTTTCTTAAAATATTATATTACATTTTTTAAATAAGTTCAATACATACAATTCTTTTTTCATATAAAAAACAGAAAGTTATTTATTTTAAACTTTCTATTTCTTCTTTCTTTAAGCCAGTATATTTAATTATTGTGTCAATTGGTATATCATCTTTAAGCATGTTTCTAGCAATTCCTATTTTTTCTTGCTTAGAACCTTGTTCATATCCTCTACTATGCATCGTATTGGCCCATATCTCATGCTCATTTTCAAAGGCTATCTCTTCTGTTATCTTTGGATCAAA
>JAAWSW010000059.1 GCA_022801735.1 Bacilli bacterium
AAAAAAATAGTTGCTATTTTAATGGCTTTTAGTGTGTGTCTATTTCCAATTATATGGCAACAAATTTTCTCCTTATATTTAGATGGTTTCATGGGATTTATTTTGTTTTTAACGATTATATATATGTATTTAATTATTAAAAACGATAAAGAAAAAGAATATTTTGCTGTTATAGGTGCTTTATTAATTATTTTAATTAATACTAAATTTACCGGTTTATTTTATGGCGGCTTATTCTGCTTAGGTTATTTTGTTTATTATGCTACTATGAAAATAAAAAATAAAGATTATAATTCTTTATTTAAAACTACAGGTATTTTTGTATTTATTGTATTAGTTAGTCTACTTGTTGTTGGTAGTAATTCATATATTAAAAATACCATTACTAATGGTAATCCTTTATATCCTTTAATTGGTAAGGATAAAATTGATATTATGTCTTATTTGCAGCCTGCTTCATTTGCGGAAATGAGTCCAATAGAAAAACAATACTACTCTTTATTTAGTCATACTGCTAATATTGGAGTATTTAATAATGGTGAGCCTGAATTAAAACTTCCATTTACTAAAAGTTCTTGGGAAATTACGCAGTTTGGTGAGGATACAAGAATTGGTGGATTTGGTATTTATTTTAGTGGTATATTTATTATTTCTTTATTAATATTGTTTATTTATTTTGGAAATTCTATTTATCATAAAAAATATGATAATCTTATATTTTTAGGAATTCCGTTTGTTGTCATAATATATATTATGTTTATTTTGGGTGAAGGCTGGTGGGCGAGATATTCTCCGCAAATATATTTTATACCTTTGATGGCTATATATGTGCTACTGAAAAGTAGGGTGCCTTGTTTGAAATTAATAGGATTTATTTTGATTATGATTGCTTTTTCAAATTCTTATGATATTGCTAATAGAATGGTTACTACTAAGATACCTGGTAGTGGTATTTCTAGAATGAATTTAGAAAAAATGGATGGAAAAAAGATTGATATTCAAATGGCTAATTCAAATTTTACTGGAACGCTATTTAATTTACGTGATTATAATATTGATTATACAATAAATGAAGAATTAGAAAATAAAAAGGATTTATATGTTGGAAAAATTTATTATGAGGAGAGAAAATGAAGTATTTAAAGTTAATTAGAGTTAAACATTATTTGAAGAATGTATTAATATTTTTACCAGCGATTTTTGCTGGAATTATATTTGATGGAACTGTTTTGTTTAAAACGCTTATTGCTTTTTTGAGTTTTTCTTTTACATCTAGTATCATTTATGTTATTAATGATATAAGGGATGCAGAAAGCGATAGAAATCATCCTGTAAAAAAGAATAGGCCGATTGCTAGTGGGGCAGTTCCGATTCCATCAGCGGTTATTGTAGTTATAGTTTTATTGCTGATAACTATTGCGCTGTTATATTTTAGTAATTTATTATTTAATTTTGCAAGTCTTATTTTAGTATTTTATTTAATTATGAATTTATTATATAGTTTTGGACTTAAAAATATACCTTTAATTGATGTTGCTATTTTAGCATTTGGTTTTGTTATTAGGGTTATTTATGGTGGTGCAATTATTGATGTAGAAGTATCTAATTGGTTATTCTTAACTGTATTATCAGTGTCTTTCTATATGGCTTTAGGTAAAAGACGTAATGAGTTACTTAAGAGTGGTGATAAAAATACAAGAAAAGTTTTAACTTATTATAATAAAGATTTTTTAGATAAAAATATGTATATGTTTTTGGCTCTTGCTATTGTATTTTATTCTTTATGGTCAACTATGGCTATTAATTCTGATTTTTTCAAGTATTCTGTAATTTTTGTTATTTTAATAATGATGAAATACAGCATGAATGTAGAAAATGGTGGTTATGGCGATCCAGTAGATGTTATTTTAAATGATAAGGTTTTAATACTACTTACAATGTTATATATTGTTTTTACTGTTGGTGTTTTGTATATATAATATTATTTGATTTTACACTAAAAGAAGTCCTATATAAGGGCTTCTTTTATAATGGTATTTTTTCATAAAATTTAGAACTAATTTTTTTGATGAAAGGTAATTTTTGTATTTTATTTGAAGAAAGTTGTCTTAATTTTTCTATGATAGTACAACTTATAAAAATGATTATTGCAATTAACATAATATATATTATTATAGTTAAGTTATTATACCAGAAGTGGTTTTGTAAATCGAATAGTTGGTTGTATAGAGGTTCTCTTATATACCTGTTATCATGTATTAAGTAAACACCAAACATTAATGGGCTAACACTATTTATTAATTTGTTTTTAAAAGTAAATGTACCAAAGAAAAGGAAATAAATTATTGTTTGAATAATTACAATTGGATTACTATATGATGTTAAGTTTGTTTGAATAGCGTTTGTTATTGATTTCAATGTTGCGTGATTGGTGTCACTAATTACATTTGTAATAATGTATAGACCAAAGTTTATTATAATACATCCTATAAATCCTATTAATAGGATTTTTTTACTATTTAGTTTTTCTATTGGATATTTGCGTAGATATGCTCCGATAAAATATAACATTATAAATTGAATAATATTAGTGCCATTATTTGGACCATATACTTGATTTGTTATAAATGGTAAAATAGAGAATAATACAAATAGTAATATTAATAGATTTTGATGTTGTTTTTTATTTAATTGTTTTATTATTATATTTAGATATGGTGATACTAAATATAGTAGTAGGTATGTGAGAATAAACCAGTAGGAATAACCTATTGGATTTATGGCTTCAAATATATCCCATTTACCTAATGTGATTATTCCTAAACACATTAGAATGATTGGAATTACTATTTTGTAAAACCAAGAAGGCATATATACTGCCAAGAATTTTTTTAAAGAAAATTTTTTATCATATTGAAAGTATCCTGTGATTAGAACGAATGAGTTTACATGTACTATGATGATAAAAAGTATTAATTGTAATATGTTAGTTATCATTGGTGATGTATTATACATTAAACCACTATGTATTATTATGTGCCAAATTACAATAAAAAACATAGATATTATTCTCATAAGTTCATAGTTAGATTGTCTAATTTTTTTTGATTCCATGATATGTACTCCTATGTTAATTTAATCCCCAAACAATTGATGATATAAAGAATGCTATCATTACAATTAGCATTAACCATACCATAATTTTAGTGAATAATTTATTCCAATTAATGTTTTTTTTCTGTTTTTGTTTGTTTTTGTTCATTATTTTCACCTCGCTATATATCTATTATAATATAAAATTTATTTTTTTGGAATATTTTTATATTAATACAATATAATTTAACAGGGAGAATGATTATGAGAAAATATATGGACAAGTTAAAGAGTAATATTCGTATTAATAAAAATTTATTTGTTTTTTTGTTAGTTATAGTAATTGTTGGAATAGTATCTGGATCTTTGTTTTCTACTATTATTGATGCTGAGGATAAAAAGTTGGTGCTTGAGTATTTAAATAGTTTTTTTGCTAATGCTAAGGAGGGGAAACTTAATTACGATGTTTCAATTATTAACACTTTAGTATTTACTGTTGGTTTTGCAATTATTATGTGGCTTCTTGGAGTTTCTATCATTGGCTTTTTTATAGTTATATTCATGCTTTTTATGAAAGGTTTTATATTGGGGTTTTCGGTTAGTAGTATAATAACAGGTTTCGGTTTTAAAGGCTTATTGTTGTCTTTGGTTTATGCTTTTCCGCACCATATTATTAATATACTTGTATTTATGCTTTTAACGGCATATGCACTTATTATTTCGTTTAAACTTATTAGAAGTATTACTTCAAAAAAACCGCTTGATTTAAAGCGTATTATGCATAGATATGTGATGGTACTTGGAGTTTCTGTGGTTTTACTAATTATAACTAGTTTATATGAAATTTATATTGTTCCTAAATTGTTAAATGTTGTAATGGGAATTATAAAATGATAGATTTTCTATCTTTTTTTTTGTATAATGGATATGGTGATTCACATGAAAAAAGTTGTTGTTGGCATGAGTGGGGGAGTCGATAGTGCAGTTACGGCTGCATTATTAAAAAAGCAAGGATATTATGTAATAGGTCTTACTATGCTTCTTAATGATGGTGATGATTATTCTGATGCGGAAAAATTGTGTGCTGATTTGGAGATTGAATTTCATTTGCTTGATTTGAGGGCGGAATTTAAAAATATTGTTAAAGAACGTTTTTTGAATGATTATAGTAAAGGAATTACTCCTAATCCGTGCGTTTTGTGTAATAAATATATTAAATTTGGTTTAATGTATGATGAACTTTTAAAATATGATGCTGATTATATTGCGACTGGCCATTATGCTTTAATTAAGGATGGTAAACTATATAAGTCTAAGGATGAGAAAAAAGATCAGAGTTATTTTTTATATAATCTTACTAAGGATCAATTAGGTAAAGTGTTATTTCCACTTGCAGATTATAATAAAAATGAGGTTAGAGAATTGGCTTTAGAATTTGATTTGTCTGTTGCATCTAAAAAGGAATCTACTGATGTATGTTTTATTGGCGCTGGTGGTTTTAAAACGTTTATTAAAGAGAATTTAAATGATGAGCCTGGTGATATTATTGATGTTGCTAGTGGAGAAGTTTTGGGTAAACACGATGGGCTTGCTCATTATACTATTGGTCAAAGAAGAGGCCTTAATATAGGCGGTACGAATGATAGAATGTTTGTATGCAAGAAAGATATTGATAATAATGTTTTATATGTCACTATTGGTGATGAAAGTGATTATTTAGTTAGTTATGCTTGTGAGGTTGAAGATGTTAATTTACTTTCTGAATTACCTAGTAAGTGCAGTGCCCAATTTAGATATCATCAGGTTGATAATGATGTTTTGGTGTCTATGCTTGAAAATGGCAATCTATTAGTTGAGTATCCTCAAGGGGTTAAATCTGTAACTATTGGGCAAGTGTGTGTTCTTTATGACGGCAATGAATGTTTGGGCGGAGGAATTATTAAACGAATAATCGAAGATAAAAATGTATAATTTATACGTTTTTTATTTGGAGTTTTTTGAAATGTATGATAATATAATTACCGGTGATTTTATGTTACTTAAGTTTTGTGATTCTGATAATTTAATATCTTTTGATATTAATGCGTATATTGATATTGTGTGTTTATTTGTCATTGTATTATGCATTGTGTTTTTTACTTTTATTAATAAAAAATTAAAACATGGTGGTAAGATGATTGGTTATAAAATAATTATTCAATCATTAGTATGTATTTTACTATTGTTTGTTATGTATATATTTATTATTGGAATTAAAGTAAATAATATTGAAGGGTGCTCTTGTGAACTTAAATCTGTGGTTGATTTTGTACCGATTGATGATGGCAATCAAAAAATAGAGAAGTATGATATAAATAGGGTAGTTGTTGTGGGTGATTCTAGGTTTGAATTGATGGAGATTGCTACCCCCGCTATTGATATTCCTCATTATATGAAATTAATTGCTAAAAGTGGAGCGGGTATAGATTGGTTTGAGAATACTGCTTTGCCAAGACTTACTGATGTTTTAGATAGTGCACCTGATGATGTTTATTATCATGTTGTATTTAATATGGGGGTTAATGATTTAAACCAAACTAAGTTATATGATGTTAGAATTAGAAGTTATTCAAAATTATATGAAAAACTTGTTTCGAAGTATTCGAATGTTCAGTTTTATTTCTTATCTGTTAATCCTGTAGATGAAGGAATTATTAATAAATATTGGCCTCAAAATATTAGAACTAATGGTAAAATAAAGATTTTTAATCGTAGAATATTGTCTATGATTGAAGATAATAAATTTGATAATTTTAAATATTGTGATTCATATAATAATATAGATTTTGAAACTTATGATGGACTACATTATACTGCTGACACTAATAAGAAAATTATTTCTTACATAAAAGATAAATGCATTGATTATAAAAGAAACTTATAGAAATATAAAACCTATAAGTTTCTTTTGTTATTGAAAAGGGGAGATTGTAATTGATTAAACGCTTAAATGATATAACCTTTTCTTTACATTTTACTTGACATTTTTTACCTATATGATAAAATTAATAATAGGGAGGGTTCGACATGGAAAGATTGAACGAAATATTAAAAGAACTAGGAATTTCAAAAGTTAAATTAGCAAAATGTTTAGGGGTATCTAGACAGATGATATATAATTATTTAGAGTTAGATGATATTAATAAATGGCCAAAAGATAAAAAGGTTATTTTATTAAATATATTAGGTATTAAGGCTGCAGATGAGATTAATAATATCAAGGTTGATACTGATTATATTATGGATGTAGAAACTCGTGTAAATAGTTTGTTTGAAAATTCTACTAAAAGTGATTTAAATGATACTAATGTTATATTTAGTGGTCTTGAAAATAAACAAAAAGAACTTTTACATAATATAGTTGATGAACTTAAAGAACGTTTAAGCGATGATAAAGATGAAAGTGCTTATAATTCAATTTTATATTTATATCATTTCCTACAAACTATGGAAAGTTCTAAAGAATTAAAATATATTTTAGCGTATATGTCTAAGGCTGCAGGATTTACTAAACCATATGAATTTGTATACGATGAAAATGAACAATTTATATTTGAAAGTATTTTATTTTCAGCAATAACTTTATATCACGGTGGTAGTGCTAGTAAATCAAAAATAGCAGCAACGCATAAACGCTTTGTTCAACAAATTGAACAAAAAATGGAAGATAAAATGAGTCGTACATTAGAAATAAATTCTGCTAAAGTACAAGCACTTAAAGAACTAGGATATACTGGTATTGATGAAGCGAATGCTGCAGAAGTACTTGCAAAAATTGTCGAAATTCAATCAAGAAAAGTTGGTAATTAACTAAAAAAAGACTTCTTTGAAGTCTTTTTTATCTTTCATAATAGTAGTTTTTTGTGTTTTCGTTGGTCGTTGTATTAATTATACTTCGGAAATTATCATTACAAAAATATAGTAATAGAAAAGATATTAATCCAAGTATTAACGATAATACTAAATTTGCTAGAAAAAATCCAGTTCCAAACATAAAACCATCTGTTATTGTTAATTCGTTTTTCATTTTTTACTCCTTTGGTTAATTATATCACAAAAATAAAGGGTTTGATGATATAATATATATATTGTTTATATTTTTTATAATTCCTATAATATATATTATGACAACAAACGGAATTCCTAAAAATATAAGATTATCATATTTTTTATGATAAATAGAATTTCCAAAATAAATAAACAATATT
>JAAWSW010000060.1 GCA_022801735.1 Bacilli bacterium
CATTATATAGATTTTTTATTATATAATGTTAAGTTTAATTGTTATGTAGTATTAGAGTTAAAGACTACATCATTTAAAGCAGAGTATGTTGGACAAGTTAAGAAGTATATGGGATATGTTGATGAGCATATTAAGGAAGTTTTTAATGATAAAACTATTGGTATTATAATGTGCTTAGAGAATGATAAATATGTTTTTAAATATATTAAACCTAATGATGTTTTTGTTACTACTTATGAACTTTGTGATTAGGAATAAATTAGTTCTTTTAACTTTTTTATATTATGATTATAATTTAGTGTTATAATGATAATATAGGAGGTATGTTTAGTGAAGAAATTATATTTAGTGTTATTTAGTGTATTATGCTTTTTTACTATGGGGAGTGTTTCTGCTAATACATTAAGGAGTGTGGATACTACTGTTAATATTGATGAAAGTGGTAATGGTCATGTTACAGAAGTATGGAAGTTAGATGCTGATGAAGGGACTGAAAGTTATCATTCTTTTGGTCAAATGAATGGCAGAAGTATTACTGATTTTTCTGTTTCTATGGATGGTAAAAGTTATAGTACTTTATCTAGTTGGGATGTTAATGCTAGTAAATCGTCAAAGTCTTATAAAAATGGTATAAATTATACTGATAATGGTTTGGAACTTTGTTGGGGAATTGAGTATGGATTACATACATATACAGTAAAATATACTATTAAAAATTTAGTATGGCAGTATGATGATAATCAAATTTTATATTTTACTTTTTTACCAGTGGATATGAATCCAGCACCTGATAGTTTTAATTTAGTTATTACTACAGGTAAACCTTTAACTAATATAAAATATAGTTCATATGGATTTAATAGTGATAATAAAATTGTTTCAGATAAAATTTATTTTACTAGTAATGGTTCTATGGATTCTTCTGAATATGTGGTAGCATTAGTTGGTTTTCCTAATGGGACTTTTAGTTCATTGCTTACAAAAAATGGAACATATAATGATGTGGTAGATGAGGCATTAGAGGGTGCTAGTTTAAATGAAAAATCAAATACTTTAGTAACGATTTTATTTGTTTTAATTTTTGTTCTAGCGTTTGTATTAGTTATTGTTGTTGCTATTTTAGAAAGTAGGAAGAGACCAAGGTATGATGAAACAGAGTTTGTTATACCAAAAGAAATTAATAATTTTAGAGATATTCCATTTAATAAAAGTGTTTTTGAAGCATATTTTATTGGTGAAAGAAAAGGAATAATTAAATCTGAAAATTTAATGGGTTCTATATTATTGAAATGGATTAAAGAAAAACAAATTGTTATGGTACCTACTGAAGGTGGTATTTTAGATTTTAATAAGAATGATAATTATTATATTGATTTATCGTCTCTTACTTCTTTTTCTAATAGATGTGAAGAAGTTCTTTGTTCATTTTTAATACAGGCATCTGATGAGAATAAACATTTAACACCAAAGCAATTTAAAAAGTGGTCTAGTAATAATTATACAAAAATAGAGTCATGGTTAAGTGATTCTAAAGAATGGTCTAGAGATTTATTAATTGATTTAGGTTATATTGAACAAGGTGAAGAAAATTATTCCAAAAATAAAACTAGGATAGTTTATAAATTTACTGGTAGACTTGCTGAAGAGTTTATAAAGTTAAAAGGTTTAAAGAAGTTTTTAAAGGATATGACTTTGATTGATGAGAAGAAGGCTATTGAGGTTCATATATGGGATGAATATTTAATTTTTGCAGAAGCGTTTGGTATGGCTGAAGAGGTGGCTAAACAATTTAAAGAATTACATCCTATTTCTTATAATGATAATATTGGATATTATAATAATTATATGATGATTCATTACTTTAGTATGAGTTCTATGAATGCAGTTAGTTCTGCTAGAAGTGCGGCTAGTAGTGGGGGAAGTTTCTCTGGTGGAGGAATGAGTTCTGGTGGATTTTCTTCTGGCGGAGGTGTTAGATAAAATAAAAATGCAGATTTTTCTGCATTTTTTATATTGTTAATTTTTTTATTTTTTTGTCAGAGGTAGTTGGTTTTATCATACAAATGTGGTTAGTAAATGGTAATGTTGATATTTCTGCATATTGATAAGGTGAAGTATATACTACTTGGGTTGGTGCTTTTGTATAGTCAAAGTCAGTGAATGGTTGAGTTTTTTGATATTCGCCTAGGTAGATTCCATTTATATCCAAATAATATTTATCAAATAAGCGAATGCTTTGAAGAAATGGATTAAACTGGATACCGCGTTCATTATTGACTACATAATTTAGTGAACTATAAAATAAACTTTCAAAATTAATGTCGTTATTGAAACCATTATCACTATAATGATTTTTATAACTGATAAAGTTGATTGCTCTATCTTTGCTATATTCATTAATCTGATTTCTTAAATAAAATGCTGACTTTGTTTTACAAATTGAATTGGTATTTATTCCAAGTTTAGTATATAAATAAATTTCTATAGGAACTAATTCTGATAACTGCTTTTTATTACAATATTTTTTTAGTTCATTTAAGTAGAATAGTGCTGATTCATAATCATATGCTTCAAAGCAAATATAAAGTAAAGATGCAATTATATGATAGTTACGATATTGTTCATCATATAGTTTATCAAACACATCATTTGCTTTAATATTTTCACCTGCTAAAAGTAAGCATTGTCCATATGTCATTCTTATTTTTTCTGAAACAAATTCATATGTATATAAATTTTTAGATAAGTCATACATCTTAGAAAATTGTTTATTGTGATGCATTTTAGCAATCATTCTTTCATATTCTTCTATTTCAAACATAAAATCACCACTTCAATTAGGCTGTATTATATCAATAAAAACAATTTAAATCAAATTAATAAAATATTAGGTTTAGCCCCATCTTTGGTGAAATTTATCAATTTGACTTAGAGTTTTTTGTGTTTTGACTTTAATTTTTATATCTTTATAATCTGAGAATTCAACTGGAGTTATAGTAGATGGAATAGTAGAACAAGGAAACATAGAAATAATATTATTAGTAAAAGGGACTGTAATTACTTTAAGATAATTACAAATAGTGTCTTCTGAATTAAGGCTGTAACCACAATTAGGTATTTTAAAAAAATAAACATCATTATATCGTGGATCATAATTAATCATAAATGCATCAAATCCTGTTTTTCTAGGTATGAACTCTAATTTTTCACTTATTCTAGAGAATAAATTTTCAATTTTAATATCTTGATTAAAGATAGTATGGTCAGAATCAGTGTTTTCTTTATAACTATAATAACTGTGTTTATTTATAACGTGATTTAGATTCTCATCGTAATCATAATTGTCGTTATCATCAGCAAGTTCACATTGTAAATATTTTTCTAGAGTTTTTGTTTCTTCATCTATATAAGGAAAAAATGATTGGGCTTCTTGTAAATAATTATAAGCGGCCTCAAAGTTTTTTAAATTTAATTCAATACGAATTAAACTACATAAAATAAATTCTAATCTTTGGATGTTTGTGAAATCAACTGTTTCTATTAAATTTAGAAAAATGTGTCTAGCGATTACAAAATTACCATTAATACAATAATAAGCGCCTACTGTATATAATGCAGAAAAATCATCAGGATTTTTCTTTAATAAATCGCAGGCAATACTAAATGCTTTATTATAATTCGAATTATTCCATTCGTTTAAAATTGTTTTATGGTGGTTAAATTGTCTATTAGTTAATGTATCTGTCATGTTAACACCTCGATGTTATATTATAACAAAAATTTCAATGGAAATAAACAAAAAAATTGGAAAAAATTCCAATTTTATCTGTTGTAGAATTCAATGATTAATGATTCATTAATATCAGCGTTTAATTCACTACGTTCTGGCATTCTAACAAAAGTAGATTCCATTTTTTTATCATCAAATGAAACGAATTCAACTCTGTTTTGTAATGCTTCTAATGATGCTTTAACAATTGCTAATTCTTTATCTTTTTCTCTTAAACCGATAACATCACCAGGTTTAACGATATAAGATGGAATATTAACTTTTTGACCATTAACAGTAACGTGTCCATGGTTAACTAATTGTCTAGCACCTTTTCTTGTAGTAGCAAATCCAGTACGGTAAACTAAGTTGTCTAAACGGCTTTCTAATAATTTTAGTAAGTTTTCACCGTGTACACCTTTCATTTTACCTGCTTTTTCGAATACTTTTCTGAATTGTTTTTCATTTAATCCATACATAAATCTAACTTTTTGTTTTTCTTGTAATTGGATACCATAGTTAGAAAGTTTTTTTCTACGGTCTTGTCCGTGTTCACCTGGAATATAAGGTTTTTTTGCTAATTCTTTACCGTTTTCCAATACAGAGAAACCTAATCTTCTAGATTTTTTGTACATTGGCCCAGTATATCTTGCCATATTTTTCTCCTCCTTCTTAGCGTAAGAAGGTTACCTTGCCAAATTATAGGGTGTATTAAATTAATATCTTCGCTTCGCAGCCAAAGTTACAAATAATCCCTAAAGGAAATAAACACATTATAATTTTCAAAGTAACGCTGCTTTTTAACGCTGTTATTAATTATATTATGTTTTCCCTTATAAGTCAAGACTAAAATGTTGATAAAAAAAGAAAAAAGGTAGTAAAAAGTGAAAAAATATGGTCTGTTTCCTTTATATAAACTACGTCAGATGTAATATTTGTTTTTAATTGGTAAGTACTTCTGGATTAATAAGCAATTTAATTTTGTTAATTAATGTCAATTATATCGTAAGTATGATATCAAATTTATAAAATGTGTTATACTAAATTGGTGGAAAGATGGAAGAATGAATGATAATGGGTGAAAGTTGATGAATAAAGCCAATGTTATGATAATTATTTCTTCTTGTAAAAAAATAATTGATATATTTTTAGGACCGTTTTTAATTGCTTATTTTATTAAAACTTCGGTAGATAGCATGGTGGACTTATCAATATTTAAAATATTAAATTACTTTTGTTTAGGGGTATTATCTATGTTTGCTGGATTTTTAATGGAAAAAAATCATGCATTAGCCACTTTTAGGTTAGGAATATTTTCTAAATTTATATATATTCTGCTTATAATTGTTTTAAATGAAAACGTGGTAAATCATCTTGGATTAATTTCTATTTTTTATGGTTTGTCAACAGCGACTTTTTATTTGCCATTTAATCGATTTAATACTAATTCTGTAGAAAATAAGGAAAGATCTTTATTTGAAACTAAAAAATTAGCAGTTACTAGTATTATTAATATTTTGGTGCCCGTTTGTTTAGGAACTATGATAACTGTAACTAATTATATTTTAACTGCTGTAATAATTTTATTTATTTCTTTAATCGAATTTATTTGTTCATTTTATGTTGTTCAATTACCTGTTAAACAAAGAAAATATGATATATTAAAAACAATGAAGAAATTTATGAAAAATAAGCAGTTAAAAAAATGGTTTTTGGTAGAGTTTATAATTGGATTAGTTATTTCTGATGCAGCTTTAGGTGTTTTGATAACTATTTTAATTATAAATTCGTTTGAAACTGATATGAACTTAGGTATTATAAATTCTATAACTGCAATAATGACATTGATAATAACGTTTTTATATTCTAAGTATTATCAAGGAAAAGATGATAAAAAGGTTATAATTATTTCGTCTATATTACCTGCTATCTCAGTGATATTTTTACTTTTATATACTTCGAATACTACTTTAGTTATTTATAATTTCTTCTTTAATGTTTTGGCAGTTGGATTACTGAATATGATACATGGTGTTAGACTTAGTAACTTATCTATTAAAGAAGTGGTAGACGAAGATTCAAATGAGTTTTGGGTTCTTAGAGAACAATTTTTAAATATTGGAAGAATCATTGGGTTTATATTAATGTTAATCATTGGAATGCTTGGAATGGTTTATTTGAATTATTTATTGGTTTTCTTTAGTTTATTATTGATAGTATATGGTTTATTACTTACTCAAATAAATAAAAATGAAGAATAGTTTTAAAAAGTTAAAGTCAATATGATTTTAACTTTTTTTTCAAAAAGTAACAAAAGAATACAAAACTTTACAAAAATATGTTAAAATTATGATAGGTGGTAAAGATGGACAGTATGCTTATTGTTACAATTGTTGCTTTTGTATTATTAATTATTTTTGTTGTTGTAGTTTTACAACTTACTAAAAGTAAGAAGAAAAGTGGCTATAAGAAGAGATTAGAACAACTTGAATATGAGAAAAATCAAATTGCTTCTTCTCCAGTAGGACCTGAACTTGCTAAGGTAGAGTCTTATTTAAAAAATGAGAAGTTGGAAGTAATGTATAATGATTGGCAAGAACGTTTGAATGATATAAAGGAAACTAAAATTCCTAAGATTACTGATATGCTTATTGAAGCAGAGTATTCTTTATCACAAACTGATTATAAAAGTACAATGTATAAAATTGCTAAATTAGAAATGGAAATATATAAAGTAAGGACTAAATCTGAATTTTTATTGGATGAGATTAAGGAACTTACGACTAGTGAAGAACGTAGCCGTGCGGTTATAACTAAACTTAAAAGTAGATACCGTGAGTTATATGAAAAATTTATTGATACTAAACCAGAGTTTGGGGAAATTGCTCAATCTGTTGAATTACAATTTGAAAATATTGCTAGACGTTTTGAAGATTTTGAACATATCATGGATAAGAATGAATATGAAAATGTTAGTACAATTGTAAATGCGGTCGAAGAAATGTTAAAACATATGGAGGTAGTTCTTGAAGAAATGCCTGCTATTGTATTGCTTGCGGAAGGAATTTTACCTAAAAAAATAGAAGAGATAAAAGCGATATATGAAAAAATGACTAATGATGGTTATTCTCTTGATTATTTGAATATTGAGTTTAATATTGAAGAAGCCAACAATAAAATTAAAGATGTTTTAGATAGGGCAAAAGTTTTAGATTTAGAAGATAGTGTTTTTGATTTAAAAGTATTAACTGAATATTTTGAATCTTTATTTACTGATTTTGAAAAGGAAAAAATAATTAGATCTGAATATGATGATGCGAATAAAACATTAAATTCTAAACTTGAAAAAACTAATAGATTAGTTGAGGATATTTTTGAACAATTAGATGATTTAAAACGACTTTATGATTTGGCCTGGCCATGGTCCGCCTCCCGCACATAGATTTTTCGGATGATCCGCTCATGAGAGGTGCCGGAAAACTCCCGCTCCTCCGTCAGCGTGAACCCCGCCT
>JAAWSW010000061.1 GCA_022801735.1 Bacilli bacterium
AATGTCGCCTTGAGGACCAGTTAAACCAGTTGCTCCGGTAGGACCTGTTGGACCAATGTCGCCTTGAGGACCAGTTAAACCAGTTGCTCCGGTAGGACCAGTAGCACCTTCTAACCCCTGAGGCCCAGTAGGGCCAGTCGGTCCTTGCGGAATGACAAAATCTAAAATATAACCTGTAGCATTTTCGTCCATATTTTATTAATGATATATTAATCAGAATAAAAGAGAGAATATGACTGATTATATATACCATTATTCTCCTTTCTTAACCTTATAGTTTAGTTATTTTTACTTCTGCACCAGTTCCTGGCGCACCTGTAGTAACATTTCCTATCTGAAACTCTGGGGCAGGACCAGTAGGTCCAGTAGGACCTGGTTTGCCAGAAGTAATAACTTGATTTATACAGTGTGCTTTACAATGCTCATCTTGCTTTATTTTTTGTAAAGCCCTTTTATACACATTCATAATTCCTCCCATAATATTATATGTATTAAATAAAAATATGAAACCAAAATAAAAGGGTACATAATGATATATCCCTTATTTTTTTACTAATTTTTTACAACCAAAATCAAATTTTGAAACTAGTTCCTCACTAGTTATAGTAGTAAACTCGCCAGTACCAAGTTTAATTTTTTCATCAAAAAGCATACTTATTAACATTTGAAGTGCAACTACAATAACCTTATCATAATCTAAATATTTAAACAAAACAGAAAATATACGATTTCTAACATTTAATAAAGATTCCGTTTCTTTACTAAAAACAAAATTAGGATTCCTTTGATATTCCTCCCATTCTTTTTTTGCTATTCTTAAATTAGTAATCAATTTAGAAGGTGATATACAATCACTACTAGTATCAATAATCCATTCATGAAGTAATACCTCAACATTAACTAATAAGTTATATTTTAACCCAATGATACTAGCAGTCTGTAACGCTCTAGTATAAGGAGAAGAAATCAATAATTCACTACCTGAAAATACTGAATTATCACACATTTTCAAAACTTCATCAATACCATTTTGAGATAAAGGAGCAAGAGACAAAGATCGCCCTTTAAAACCTGAAGATATAACCTCATCATATATAGGTGCACCATGTCTAACTAAAATAAATTTTGTCATAAATACCTCCCTTATTATAACAATAGAATTTTAAAGCAATCATATATGTATACATTTAAAAACCAAAGCAGTACAAAATACTAATTTAATTATAATTAAAACCACAAAAAAATTCAATAAATTTATTAGTTGACAATATATAATAATTAACATATAATTTAGATATATGCCGCATTAGTATAAAGGTATTACGAGGCCATGGTAAGGCTTTAATCGGCGTTCAATTCTCCGATGCGGCACCATTTAATAATTTATTCTATTTTTTTAGAACTGAATATACAAAAAATATCAATTTCAAAAGAAGTTGATATTTTTATATAACAAATTATAATTTCATTTGTACATAATTTATAGTGTATAGAGAAAATATATAGTATTGAACTAACAAACATACTAGATGCCGAAGAAAGTATTAATTTTTTTTTGAAAATATAGAAATGCCCAAAACCAAAAAAGAAATTTAATAAATAGACTAACTATTAAAATATTAGTATATTTTAAATTTACACATCCAATTACTATTAAATTATGTTATAATAGATATACAAAATATAGGAAGTGTTTATAATGTTAGGAAATATTTTGTTAGCAATAGTATCATTTTGTACTTTTGTTTCATATTTACCCCAAACAATAAAATTAATTAAAACAAAAAAATCTGAAGACATAAGTATTTTATCTTGGATAATATGGGTTATTAGTAGTTTAGCATATACAACTTATGCTATTATTGTTAGTAAAGATGGTATGTTGATATTTGAAACTAGTTTAGAATTATTTTTCTGTTTGTTAATATTATTTTTATCAATAAAATATAGAAAATCAAAAAAAGTTAAATATTTATATAATCAATAAAGATAGGAGACAAAACATGAAATTAATATTATTAAGACATGGACAAAGTGTATGGAATAAAGAAAATAAATTTACAGGCTGGACCGATGTAGAGTTAAGTGACCAAGGGGTAGTAGAAGCAAAGCAAGCAGGAAAACTATTGAAAAATAATAATATAGTGTTAGATATCGCATTTACCTCAGTATTAAAAAGAGCAATTGATACTTTAAATTATGTTTTAGAAGAAACAAACCCAGATATACCAGTAAAATATAGTTATAAATTAAATGAAAGACACTATGGTGCACTTCAAGGGTTAAATAAAGATGAAACTAGGCAAAAATATGGAGATGAGCAAGTACATATTTGGCGAAGAAGTGCGGATGTAAGGCCTCCAGCATTAGAAAAAGATGATCCTAGATTTCCAGGAAATGATGAAAAATATAAAGATATACCTCAAGAAAAATTACCAATAACTGAAAATTTAGTAGATACAACAAAAAGGGTAGTGGAATATTATAATGAAGAAGTTAAACCAGAATTAAAAAAAGAAAAAAATGTAATTATATCTGCTCATGGCAATAGTCTTCGCGCATTGATAAAACACTTAGAAAACATAAATGACGAGGAAATTATGAACGTGGAAATTCCAACAGGGAAACCTTATGTGTATGAACTAGATAAAAAATTAAATATAATAAAAAAATACTATTTATAAAAAGAAGCCATTAATTAATGGTTTTTTAATGATTTTCACCATATAAAATTAAATAAACCAAAGTTTATATGAAGTTGTATAAAAAATAAAAAACAATCACATAACAAAATAGAGGTGAAATAAATGAAACAAGAATCAATATGGCTAGAAGAAGTAAAAACAGAAGTAAACGAATCATTACAACATGATATAACATGTAATATCCTAATAATAGGTGGTGGTATGGCTGGAATGAATGCAGTACTCCATTTAAAAGAAGAAAAAGATGTAGTTTTAATCGATAAAGACAAAATAGGGTATGGAGTATCATCACATACCACAGGTAAATTAACATATCTACAAGGAACAATGAATGTAGATATTTTAAAATCAAGAGATTTAGATACTGCAATTAAATATATAGAGTCACAACAAGACGCTATTGAACTAGCAAAAGAAATAATAGAAAAATATGATATAGATTGTAACTTAGAAAAAAACGATTCATATTTATTTACAACTACTGATAAAACAAAACTAACAGAATATAAAGATTTATTTACCAAAGCAAATATAAAATACGAAGAAGAAATGTTGCCAATAAATATCCCATGTGTAGATGCTATAAAAGTAAAAGATACTTATGTATTTCATCCAATAAAATATATAGAAAAACTAAAACAAATTGTAAAAGAAAGCAATGTGCAAATATACGAAAACACAACTGCAATCGATTTAGACATAAAAGATGATTACTATGAAATCAAAACAGAAAAAGCAAAAATAAAAACAAAAAAATTAATAATATGTACCCATTATCCATTCTTTATAATTCCAGGCTTAATTCCATTAAAACTAAGCCTATATAATTCATATGCACTTTCCGCACCAAATGAAAATCGAAAATTTAACGCCATAAATATAGATGAAGAAACATATTCAATAAGATATTATAAAGACAATATAATAGTAGGTGGTTTTTCCCATCCAATATATAATCATCTAGATTATAAAAGCGAAGAAGATAAATTAATAACATTTTATCAAAAACACTTTAAAGGAACGCCAGATAACCTATGGCAAACTCACGACCTAACATCCCATGATTATTTACCCCTAATAGGCAGATTAAACGAAAAACATCCCAATCTATTAATCGCAACCGCCTTTAACAAATGGGGGATGACCAACGGAATATTAGCAGGTAAGATACTATCAGACTTAATAAAAAACAAAGAAAACAAATACGAAAGTTTATTTAAATTAAATAGAAAAATCACGCTAAAAGAAACATTAAACTTTATAGCAAGCAACTTCATGATAGGAACTACCTATGTAAATTCAAAACTAAACAAAAATAAGGATTTTTATAATCAATCGTATGTAACAAATATAAACGGTATTTCTTGTGGTGTATATATAGATAAAGATGGTAAAGAACATATCGTAAAAAACACCTGTCCACACTTTAAATGCTCATTAATCTTTAATAATGCAGATAAAACGTGGGATTGTCCTTGTCATGGTTCAAGATTCGATATAGATGGAAATTTAATAGAAGGTCCAAGTGTATTTGATATAAAAATAGATATTAAAAATAACCCCAACAACACTTGAATATTATTAAAAATTATGATATAAAATAAGTAATGGGAAACATTGTAACATATCAATGCTTGCCAAAAGTTTTTTTGTTTAAGCACTTAGCCGAATGACTAGGTGCCTTTTTTTATTAGATAAACTTCCAAAGAAGACTTATTAATAAAATAATGATTATAAGTAACATAAAGATTAGAAAATCCTTTTTACTCATAAACACCGCCTCCTTTCAGGTAACCCCCTGAACCCAAAGGCAAGCACCGATAGTGGTTATAACGTTTCCGCAGAACATAATATATACCAAGTCTTTCTTAAATCAAAATGTTAAATTTACCTTTTTAGAAAATTTTCACGCACAGATTAACTAAATTTACCTAGGTAAAAACAACTAATTCACACATCAAAATACTCCCAAAAAGAAATTTTATATAAAAATAACACGAATAATGGGCAGGCTATAGAATATACATTATTAGGTGATATAATATGGCAAAAAAAGCAAAAAATAAACCATCACGATTTTCTAGATATTGTAGTAGGTTTTTAGTATTAGTAGTAATAACACTTCTTGCTTTAATAACACTAAAAAGCAACGCAGAACTAAGAGATACAGTATATAAAAGAGTATTTCAAAATAATATGAGTTTTGCCAAAATAAACGAAATTTACAAAAAATATTTTGGATCATCATTACCACTCGCAGACAATGTAACCGAAAATACAGAAATGGTTTCAAAAACAAAAATAGAGTATAGTGAAATTAGTAAATATAAAGATGGGGCTAAACTAACAGTTGCAGAAAACTATGTTGTACCAGCCATGGATAGCGGTTTAGTAATATTTGCAGGAAAAAAAGATGATTATGGTAATACCGTAATTGTTCAAAGACCAGATAACGTTGAGGTATGGTATGCCAATCTAGATAATATAGGAGTTAGTTTATATGACTATATAAAACAAGGAGAACTAGTAGGGGAAGCCCAAGGAAAAACATTATATATGATATTTAAAAAGGAAGGAAAGACCTTAGATTATCAAAAATATATTTAAAATACATATATTTTATTATATAACAGCCTTTGTATGCATGATTACTGGCAACTTCAAAGGTTTTTTAATTTTCACCACTATCACAATAGTTCATGAATTAGGTCATATATGTACTGCTCTATACTATAAATGGAATATCGAAAAAGTAATTCTTTTACCCTTTGGAGCCCTAACTGTATTTCACGAAAAAATAAACAAACCACTAAAAGAAGAATTTTTAATACTAATAATGGGACCATTAATTCAAATATTTTTTACAATAATAGTAGTACAATTAACCCATAATCAAGATTTTCAAATGTATAGTAATTTAATTTTATTCTTTAATTTACTACCAATTTATCCATTAGATGGTTCAAAATTATTAAATATAATACTAAATAAAATAACAAGTTTTAAAAAAAGTCACTTACTAACAATATATATATCATTTTTAACAATTTTATTTTTATGTATTAAATCAAACTTAAATCTAATTCTTATATTAATACTTATATTTATCCTTATAAAAGTAATAGAAGAATTAAAAAATCACCATAACTTATTTAACCTTTTTTTACTAGAAAGATTAAATAATGATTTTAACTTCAAAAAAAGAAAAACCATAAATAATATCAAACAGATGAAAAGAGATTATAAACACACAATATACCAAAACAAAAAATACCATACAGAAAAAGAAATATTAAGGAAAAGGTTTGACTTTAAAAGAAAAATATGATAAAATTTGTAATTGTGTAGAGCCTCACTCTACAACCGCGCAGAAGAGGTTATAAAACTATTAAGTTACCTTAATGGCGAGTCTTAGATTATATAAAGGAGGTAAAGCTATGAAAGCAGTTATTGAAACTGGAGGAAAACAATATTATGTTAGTGAAGGTAGTGTTTTATATGTTGAAAAATTAGAAAACGCTGCTGACGAAAAAATTACTTTTGACAAAGTCTTAATGATTGACGGAAAAAGTGGTAACCCTTATGTAAAAGGTGCTACTGTTGAAGGTAAAGTAGTAAAACACGGAAAAGCAAAAAAAATAACTATCTTTAAATTCAGAGCAAAGAAAAAATATCGTCGTACTCAAGGTCATCGTCAACCATATACTAAAGTTGAGATTACAAAAATAAGTACAAAATAATGATAAAAGTAAAAATCAAAAACAATCATATCGAAATAAAAGGACATGCAAATTATGATGAAGAAGGAAAAGACATCGTATGTGCAGCAGTTAGTACTATAGTAATTACGACGATAAATGCCATGTTAAGATTCGATGAAGAATCAATAAAATATGAACAAAAAGATGGTTATATAAGTCTAGACCTACTAAAAAGTACCAAAGAAATAAACATCCTTAAACAAAATATGATTGAACTATTAAAAGAACTAGAACAAGACTATAAATCAAATATAAAAATAAATGAGGAGGTGCAATAATGCCAATGTTAAAGTTATATATCCAATTATTTGCCCACAAAAAAGGACAAGGATCAACTAAAAACGGACGTGACTCAGAATCAAAACGTTTAGGAGCTAAAGCTGCAGACGGACAATTTGTAACTGGAGGATCAATTATCTATCGTCAAAGAGGAACAAGAATTTATCCAGGAAATAACGTTGGAATCGGTAAAGATGATACAATTTTTGCAAAAATAGATGGTATTGTTAAATTTGAACGTGTAGGAAGAGATAAAAAACAAGCAAGTGTTTATCCAAAAGAAGAAAAATAATTTCTTCTTTTTTTGTTGAAAACATTGACAAAGTAAGGGGGGGGGGGGGGGTATACTATATATGGTGTAGTATATG
>JAAWSW010000062.1 GCA_022801735.1 Bacilli bacterium
TTAATAGATATAAAAAGTAAAGAAAGATTCATAAAAAACTTAGAAATCTATGAATATAACCTAGATAGGATAAAGGAGTTATGTTATAATGAAGGCAAGAAAGAATATAAAATACTAGCATCCCTAATGTGTGACAAAGATGAACTACATGAGATATGTAAGGGAGATAAAGTATTAGAGAAGTTAGAAAGTGAGGTTGTTAGGATGAATGAAGATGACCAAATAAGAGAGAACTTACTTGCTATAGAGAATGCGAAGAGGGTACATACAACATTGATGCAGAATGCCAAAGAAGAAGGGCTTGTTGAGGGACATGCTTCTGGACTTGCTGAAGGAATCAAACAAGAGAAAATAGAAATTGCTAAAAACATGCTTGCTGAAAATACAGACATTGATTTTATACATAAAGTCACTGGATTAACAAAAGAAAAGATAGAAAGTTTAAAATAACTTTCTATTTTTTGATATACATATAAATAACGTTATACTTGAATAAACATAACTTTTAATATATAATAAAACTGGTGAATGAAATGAAAAAAAGCGTTATTATATGTAATCCAAATAGTGGACATAATAAGAAAAAAGAAATTATAAGTAAGTTTAAAGAAATGCTTCAAACAAAAGGATATGAAACTGATGTTAAACTTACTAAATATGCTGGGCATGCTAAAGAAATCGTAAAAAACTTACCAAATGACATAGATTTAGTTATTTCATTAGGTGGAGACGGTACCTTTAATGAAGTTGTTAGTGGTAATATAAAAAGAAAAGAAAGATTATTACTTTCGCATATACCACTTGGAACTGCTAATGATCTAGGCGCAATGTTTGGAATGGGTAAAAATCCTATAAATAATTTGAAAATGGTTTTAGAAGGTAAAGTAAAAGGCATAGATATATGCCAAATAAATAAAAGACCATTTGTTTATGTTGCAGGTTTAGGTAAATTTGTTGATATTGCTTATGATACTCCAAGGAGCCAAAAGAAAAAATTTGGTTACTTTGCTTACTTAATTAACGCATTTAAAATTTTTAATACAAAAACTCAACTATTTGAAATGGAATACACATGTAATGGAGAAACATATAAAGGATTATATTCATTAGTACTTATCTGTAATGCTACAAGAATAGGTGGTATAGATGTATTCAATGATGTAAAAATGGATGATACCAAATTTGAAGTACTAATGACTAATATAACTAGTAAAAAAGATATATTAAAATCACTTTATTTAGCCAAAATGAGCGATATTACAAAAGTACCAGGATTTTATTTTTATAGAACTGATAATCTAAAAATAAAATTAAAAGAAGCCCCAAAGAAAAATTGGTGCATAGATGGTGAACAATACAAATCAAAAAATAAAACATTTGAAATCAACATAATAAAAGACCTAAAAATGTTATTGCCAACCAAAGAACTTGATAGAATATTTATAGATGAAAAATAAAGCAAACATGAGGTTTGCTTTTTTATATAGAATTATGTTATAATTGTTAAGGCTTTTAACACAAAAAGAAAGGAGAAAAAATGAGTAAAATAAAAATATTCGCTTTAGGCGGACAAAATGAAATCGGCAAGAACATGTATGTAGTTGAAGCAGATAAAGATATATTTATCTTTGATGCGGGATTAAAATACGCCGATGATAAAATGCTAGGAGTAGACTATATTATTCCTAATTATGACTATATAAAAAAGAATTTAAAGAATATAAAAGGTATTTTTATAACTCACGGACATGATGAACAAATGGGGGCTTTATGTGACATATTAAAAGAACTTCCAGACCTAAAAATATATGGTGCTCCATTTACAATCGAAATAATTAGAGAAGAATTAGAAGCGGAAGGGTTAAGTACTAAAAACTTAATTGAAATCAAACCACATAAAAAGATAGAATTTGGAAAAAATAGTATTTTCCCAATTTCACTAACACATACAGTACCAGGTACTGTTGGTTATGTACTTTATACACCAGATGGTGCAATTTTCTATACAGGAAACTTTGTATTTGACCCAACAATGTTAGGTGTTTATAAGACAGATATCGGAAAATTAGCCTATGTTGGTAAACAAGGAGTCTTATGTTTGTTAAGTGAATCACTATACGCTGACAAAAGGGGATTTACTTCACCAAATCACAGAACAAATGGGAAAATAAGAGAGATATTAAATCGTTATCAAGGTAGAATTTTATATAATATTTATCAAGCACAATTATACAGAATTCAAGAATTATTTAACGAAGTAATGAGTACTGATAGAAACGTTGTTATTATGGGGAAAAGATTAGAATCATTAATTTTAAAAGCCATCGACATGAAATATGTTAAATTTGATAAAAAAAGAATTAAATCAATTCGCCATATAAATGATGAAAAAATAATAGTTTTAGTTTCAGACGAAAGAGAAAAACCATTCTCAAATCTAAAACGTATCTTAAGAGGCTATGATAAATTTATAACTATAACAGAAGAAGATACAATTGTATTTGCTTCACCAGTATATGATGGAATGGAAAGAACCGCAACAAAACTATTAGATACAATTGCTAGAATAGGTGCAAATATTGTAGAAATTCCAATGAAGCAATTCCCATCACATCATGCATCAAGTGAAGACTTAATGTTAATGTTAGACCTAATAAATCCAAAATACTATATGCCAGTTATTGGAGAATATCGTCATCAAGTTGCAAATGCTAATGTTGCAAAAAGATTAGGTATAAGTGATGAAAACATACTACTTAGATTAAATGGACAAGTTGCTTATTTTGAAAACGGTAAATTAGTAGATAATGGAATGAAAGTTCCAGTAGACGATATATTAATAGACGGTTTAGCAGCAGGTGATGTTGGTGAATTAGTCCTAAAAGATAGAGAACTTTTAAGTGATAATGGTATAGTAATTATAACTGCAACACTAGACAAACAAACAAAAGACGTTTTAGCAGGACCAGAAGTTCTAACAAGAGGATTTATCTTTGTTAAAGACAATATCGATTTAATAAAAGAAGCCGAAAAAATATCTTTAGAAGTCATAAAAGAAAATACAAAAACTAATTACGTTGATTTTAATAAAATAAAATCAGGAATTAGAGATAAAGTTGGTAAGTACTTCTATGAACAAACAGAATGTAAACCAATGGTATTAATCGTAATAGGAGAGGTGTAAGCCTCTTTTTAATATACAAAAAAAGTCACTAGAATGACTTTCATCAAAATATTATTTACGATACATTGTCGTAATACCAGACCCTCGTTTAAGTTTTTTCTGTAGTGCTATAAGATGCCCTGCAGAAATTTCATCACAAGTTCTTTCATAACACTCATATAAGGCATTTAAAGCTTCCGCATTTTGTTTTACAAACTCAGTAATTTCACTAAAATCAACTAAATCAATAGTTTCACGCACAGGTGGTGTAGAAAAACTTACTTTTCTCATAAATTCTTTTACTTTAGAAAGTGAATTGTCATAAAAAAATTAAAAAGCAACCATTAACTTTTTAAATCTTGAATAAAACCTATAATTATGATATTATCATTTAGAAGAAAAGAAGTGATATTTATGCAAATGCCTAATTTATTAGAAGCAAAAAAAAGAACTAAAATAGAACCTAAAACCATAAATTATGAAATAAATAAAGAATATAAAAATTTAGGAACAAATAAAACATATCATATAAAAACATATGGGTGCCAAATGAATGAACATGATACCGAAAATATAAAAGCAATTTTAGAACAAATGTCATTCAAAGAAACAGATATTATGGAAAATGCTGATCTAATACTTTTAAACACATGTGCTATTAGGGAAAACGCTCATAATAAAGTATTTGGTATGGTAGGTAGAATCAAACACTTAAAAGAGTCAAGACCAAATATAATAGTTGGTATGTGTGGATGTATGGTTCAAGAAGAAGTAATAGCAGAAGAAATTATAAGTAAATATAAATGGTTAGATATCGTTTTTGGAACACACAATATAAATGAATTACCACGCCTTCTTTCAAACTCCCTTCAAGAAAAGAAATTAAATTTAGAAGTTTATAGTATAGAAGGAGATATCATAGAAAATATGCCTGCTAAAAGAGATAGTAAATATAAAGCATGGGTTAACATCATGTATGGTTGTGATAAATTCTGTACTTATTGTATAGTCCCATATACAAGAGGAAAACAAAGAAGTAGAACAAAAGAAAATATTATTAATGAAGTAAAAGAATTAATAAAAGATGGATATAAAGAAGTAACCCTTTTAGGTCAAAACGTAAATGCTTATGGAAAAGATTTAGATGTCAATTATGATATGAGTGATCTTTTAGAAGAAACTGCTCAAACAGGAATAGAAAGAGTAAGATTTATAACATCTCATCCATGGGATTTTACCGATAAAATGATAGAAGTTATCGCAAAATATCCAAATGTAATGCCATATATTCATTTACCACTTCAATCAGGTTCTAATAAAATATTAAAACTTATGGGTAGACGTTACACCAAAGAAGAATACATAACTTTATATAATAAAATAAAAGAAATAATCCCTAATTGTGCAATTACAACCGATATAATAGTGGGATTTCCTGGCGAAACAGAAGAAGATTTTAAAGATACATTAGATGTTGTAAATACATGCAAATACGATTCCGCATTTACCTTCATCTTTTCACCAAGAGAAGGAACTCCTGCTGCTAAAATGGAAGATAATACACCACTTGAAACTAAAGAACAAAGATTATATGAATTAAATGAATTAATAAATAAATATGCAAGACAGGCCAATGAAAAATATCAAGATAAAGTAGTACCAGTCTTAATAGAAGGACCTAGTGGTAAAAACAAAGATTTATTTATGGGATATACCGATACAATGAAATTAGTAAATGTAAATACAACTAAAGATAATATTGGAAAAATAATAAACGTCAAAATAACAGATGTTAAGACTTGGAGTATGGATGCAGTAGAAGACAAAAGTGAATAATTTTTGTCTTTTTAATTGTAAAAAAACTATTAATTTGATATTATGGATATAGATAGGAGTGAGTTTCATGAAGGAAAATAAAGAATTGAAAACAGACGAAAAATTAGAAATAAAAGGCGATGTACAGGACGCATTAAATAAAGCCTTAGATAAAAATCACTTAACAGATATTGATCAAATAGGGGACACATTAAATCAAAAAGAAGTAGATAAAATACTAAAAAATGAAAACGTAAAAAAAGAAATCGATTCAAAGAAACCACTAATAATTACCATTATTTTATTAGTGTTGATAGCCATTTCAGGACTTTTTATTTATTTTTCTAACAACCCTAAAACAATATTTAAAAATGCAATCAATAAAGCATTTAATACTTTAGAACACAAATTATCTAACGACAAAATAAAAACCGATATAAAAATAACAAATAATGTAAATGGTGAGGAAAACCAAATAAATATAACTTATGAAACTGACCCTAAAAATAAAATTTATGATTTAAGTATTGGTGAAAATATAGAACTATATAGTGAAAAAGATAAATTATTTTTAGAAAATAGTTCTAATCAGTTCATTGAAATAGATAATATAAAAATGCCAAATAATCAACAATTAAAAACAATTTTAACTGAAATAAAAAATTCAATCATTAAAGGTATTGATGGTGAAAAATTCTATGGTTCTAACATGCAAGTAGAAATAAATGGTAAATTAAAAAAATTATATAGATCTTCACTTACAATTAATGAAAAAAATATAGATAACATCGCAAATAAAGTAGAGGAATCATTAAAAAATAGTGATAAGTTCGTAAACACAATCGCAGAAATTAATAACAAAAGTGAAAGTGAGATAAAAAAAGATATTATAAATTATATGATGTCATTAAAATCACAAATTAAAGAATCAAAAGAAATAACAATTAATTTATATACAAATGGACCATTAAGTGAGTTTGTTAAATTAGAAATCAATCAAACTATTTCAAATAAAACAAACACATTTACATTAACAAAAAATGAAGATAATAAATATACTATCATTATTGATGACAAAGTAGATAACCAGACAATAAAAATGGATATAAATAAAAACAAAAATAAAACACTAATCAGTAGTACAATAAAAAACGATATTACAGTAAATTATAATGCAGAAATAATTGAAACAAAAATCAAAAAAGTAAAAACAAAAGATATACAAGGATCCATAAAATTTAGCAGTCTTACGGATGAACAAAAAATAAACTTAATAATTGGCACATTTTTAGGTTTACTTCCTAACAATGAAGCCGCATTATCATAAAGTAGTCTTAAAACTACTTTTTTTGTGTACTTTTTCTCCGCCTTTGCATATCTTAAAGTGAGGGGTGATATAGTGGCAGCATATAAAGAGATAGTAACCAAAGCAGTAGTTGGTAAAGGAAAAAAACGTTTTCAAAATACATACACTGTAGAAGCAGAAAATATACCAACTACAATATTAGGATGTTGGGTAATTAATCATCAATTCCATGGTTATAAAACAGATAATAAAGTAGGGGTAAAAGGTTCATTTGATATTAATATATGGTACTCATATGATAACGACACAAAAACTACAGTTATAAATCAAAATATAACTTATGATGATATGTTTAATGTTAGAGTGAAAGAAAATGCTGATTTATCTGGCGACACTGATATAATCGTACGTTCATTAAAACAACCAACATGTGGAGAAGCAAATATCAAAGACGGAAAAACAATTTCCTTTAATATTGAAAAGGAATTAGGAGTAGAAATAGTCGGCGAAACTAAGGTTAAGATAGCCATAGAAGAAGAGGAAGAACCATGGGAAGAAATAATCGATGAAGTTGATGAAGATACATTAAATGAAATCGATGAAAACATTGATGAAAACTACATTAAAAGTACTGACCAAGAAGGTTAGTGCTTTTTTTTGCTTAAAATCGGTGTGACTATTGACAAGGTAGGGGGGGGGGGGGGGGTATACTATATATGGTGAA
>JAAWSW010000063.1 GCA_022801735.1 Bacilli bacterium
CCTAATACTTTATTTTGCTTAATTAATTCATTTAATTGTTCTTCAGAAAAATCTCCATTTGTTCCCAACTCTAAGATAACTTGGTCTGACTTTTGATTATAGTTTTGATATTTTTGATCAACTAATGGTGCCGCTTCATATAAATTCCTACCAACTTGGCCATCAATATTAGCATGTGGCACTTTCATTTTAAAACTTTCCCCAATATCAACCATTACAGAATCTCCAATTAGCAATGGTTTTAAATCTGTATACACTTCATTATCCTTATCTTTTTTAGAGTCAGAACCTCCTAAAAAGTTAACATCATCAACTGGAATTGGTCTGACCAAATATTTATCTATTTCATTCGTATTGTACGATGTTGCTTTGTGATTTATATCATTTTTCCCTAGTTTGTCAAAGCTGCCTACAAAGACAAATATTGCAGGCAATAAAAATAAAATTAACACGATTGATCTAATTACTGCCTGTTTATTTCCACGTGAGATACTAAATGCTCTTATGCCTTGTTTTCTAAACGGCGTCTCTATATAACGATAAGATATTTCTGCCAACACAATAGTTAAAATAATACAAAATTCTATAGAAAATAATCATATAAATCACGCATATTTGTTTGCTGGTCCTAGAGGAACAGGAAAAACAAGTATAGCAAAAATTTTTGCAAGGATGGTAAATTGTGAAAAACTAGAAAATGGAGTACCTTGTGGAAAATGTGTTAGTTGTATAGAACAAAATAATAGTGATATTGTGGAAATTGATGCTGCATCAAACAATGGCGTGGATGAAATTAGAGAATTACGTAGTAAAGTATCATTAGTGCCATCATATGGGAAATATAAAGTTTATATAATAGATGAGGTTCATATGCTTACAACAGGCGCATTTAATGCACTGTTAAAAACATTAGAAGAACCACCAAGCCATATAATATTTATTTTGGCAACCACAGATCCTCATAAAATACCAGAAACAATACTCTCTAGATGTCAAAGACTAGATTTTAAAAAGATAAATGATGAAAGTATCGTAAATAGGTTAAAAGAAATCGTAAAATTAGAGAATATAGAAGTAGATGAAGAAGCATTAAAAGAAATAGCACGTCTATCAGATGGTGGAATGAGAGATTCAATTGGTATGTTAGATCAGGCAGTTGCATATTCAACAGGAAAAATAACCCCAAAAGATATACATGATATTAACGGAACATTGACAGCAGAAGAATTAAAAGCTTTAATAGAAGATATTGCTCATAAAAATATAAAAGAAATTTTACAAAAATTAGATTTTTTCAACGCAAAAGGTAAGAATTTCGTAAAAACGACCGAGGAAATAATCACATTTATGAGAAACATAATATTATGCCAAAATGCCGAAGAATATTTTAAATCAATTAATAATAATATAGAAATTTACAAAAATATTTCCCAAGAAATAGATTTAAACACAATTTTAACCTATATAGAAATATTAAATAATACTCTTATAGAAATGAAAACAACTATTAATACAAAATTATTATTAGAACTAGCCATTATCAAAATGATGAATATAAATAACAATGAGGTTATTGGTGAAAAAAACAAAAATGTGGAAAACTTTTCAGAAAACATAGTATCAAAACAGAATGAAAAGCCAACTGCGAAAGAAATTGTGGAAAACAAAGGTGATAATCAGTTAAACAAGACAAATCAAACAGAAAAAGAAAATGAAATAGTAGAAAAAGAAGCGACAACAGACGAATCACTAATGGAAACTAAAAAACAAGATTTACCAGTTGCTAAAATAAGTGATGATGTAAAAGAAAAATTAGAAAATATAAAAAATATAAGAATAAACAATACATTATCGCAATTTTCCAAAAAACATTTACTAGATTTAATAAATAAAATGAATAATTTTAATGATTATCTATTAGATTCAGATATAAATAATTACATTGAAATCATCTTGGATGGAGCATTGAAAGCAGCAAGCGAAACCAATATGATATTTGTTTATAAAAACGAAAGAACAACAAATCTATTTAATGAAAATATACCAAATATAGAAAAAGCAATCTCAAAGGTATTAAAATCTGATTATAAAGTAATTGCTACAGATATTAATAGTTGGGATAAAATAAAACAAGAATTTAATAGTAAGAGAAAAAAATATGAATATATTGAAGAAGACTTCGATATAGAAAAATTATTCAGTAATGAAATCAATGGAGAATTTAACGAATTTGAAGATATAATAGAGTACAATTAGAAAGGAAGATAAATATGAATATACAAGCAATGATGAAACAAGCACAAAAAATGCAAAAAGATATGATGAATTCAAAGGAAGAAATAGATAATATGACTTTTGAGGGGAAAGCATCATTAGTAACAATTGAAATGAAAGGAACAAAAGAAGTTACAAAAGTAAAAATCGATGCAGAAACAATAGAAAATGACGAAATAGAAATGCTAGAAGACATGATTTTAGTTGCTGTAAATGAAGCAAGTAAAAAAGTAGATAAAACTACTGAAGAAAAAATGGAAAAATATACCCAAGGAATGCCAGGTTTATTTTAATGTATCCAAGAACTATAAACAATTTAATTGAATGTTTTAAAAAATTTCCAGGCATAGGTGAAAAAACAGCAGAAAGACTTGCTCTATCATGCTTAAATATGGATGAAGAAACATTAGAACTTTTTGCGTCTTCATTAAAAGACAGTAAAACTAAAATAAAAAAATGCAAAAAATGTGGAAATCTTTCAGAAGAAGAAACATGCACAATATGTAAAGATGAATCAAGAGACCAAAATACAATTTGTGTAGTAGAAGAAAGTAAAAATATTATTTTGTTTGAAAAAATAGGAACTTTTAATGGTGTTTATCATGTTTTAAATGGATTAATTTCGCCATTAGATGGGATTAACCCTGAAGATATTAATATATCATCATTAATAAAAAGAATAAAAGAAGAAAATATAAAAGAAGTTATTTTAGCAGTAAAACCAACTGTAGAAGGAGAAACAACTGCTCTTTATATAAGAAAACTTTTAGAAGGAACTGATATAGTAATTTCTAAAATAGCCCACGGAATACCAATGGGAGCAGATATGGACTATATAGACTCATTAACTTTGGAAATTGCACTATCTGAACGTAGTCAAATCTCATAAATTTAATATAAAATATATATAATTTATTGAGGTGACTTATGCTTAATAAATTAACCAATATATTAAAAAGACTCATAGTAGGCTTTTTAATGCTTTATGGATATAATATTTTAGTACCAGCAGCCGCTATCATACCTATAAATATCATAACAGTAATATTGCTTACAATATTTGGTTTTCCAGGTCTGATAGTATTAATAATAATAAAGGTATTAATATATTAGGGAGATGTAATATGCTAGATAAATATCAAGAAACACAACCAATAGTTTATAAAATATTAAAAAATGCTGTTAGTAAAGATAAGTTTTCACATGCTTATCTATTTGAAACTAACGGCTTTTACGATAATTATAATTTAATTTTAGCATTTACTAAAGCACTATTATGTCCCAATAAACATACAAATAACGAAAATTGTCAAAACTGTAATCAATGTCATCAAATAGAAAGTGGTAATTTTCCAGAAATAGAAATAATAACTCCAGATGGTATGTGGATAAAAAAGGAACAATTACAAAAATTACAAGCAGAATTTAATAAAAAAGCAATAATAGGAAATAAAAAAATCTATATAATAAAAGAAGCCGAAAAATTAAACAAACAAGCAGCAAATTCTATACTAAAATTTTTAGAAGAACCCGAAGAAGGTATTATTGCTATTTTAATGACCAACAACATATATGAAACATTAGAAACAATTAGGTCTAGATGCCAAATAATTAAGTTAAAAAAAGATGAAACCATACTTAATGTAAAAAACACAAAAATCAAATTAGCCCATATTTTATATGAAAAAGATGAATTAGAAGAACCCGAAGAAGAAAAGTTGAATACAGTAATAAAATTTATCAATTATTACGAAAAACATCATCTGGATACAATTTTATATATGCAAAAATTATGGCATTATCAAATAAAAACAAAAGAAGAATTATTAATTGCCTTTGATATTATGATTTTATATTATAAGGACATTTTAAACTATATAAATGGACAAGCCCTTGAAATATTTAATGAAAATGAAGCCGAAATTAATGCTTTAGCAAACAAAAATAATATTCAAACAGTTTGTTTCAAATTAAAAATCTTGACAGAATTTAAAGAAAAGATAAAATATAATGCAAATATTAATTTACTTATGGACAAACTTATAATTACCTTAGAAGGGAGGTAAAACATGAAAGATGTAGTAGGAATAACACTCAATGATAATGGACGTGTATATTATTTTGACCCCAATAAATATAAATTAAAAAAGAATGTAACAGTTATTGTAGAAACAGACCAAGGACAACAATTTGGAAGAGTAGTGCAAGAACAGCACGAAATAAATGAAAAAGAATTAAGAAGCCCATTAAAAAAAGTAATCAGAATTTCTAGTAAAGAAGATTATCATAAATATATTAAAAATCAAAAAGATGCAAAAGAAGCACTAAAAAGATGTAAAAAAATAGTAGAAAAGAAAAAATTAGAAATGAAACTATTAGATGCTAGTTATACCTTTGATAGAGATAAGTTAATATTTAGATTTTTATCAGATAATCGTGTAGATTTTAGAGAATTAGCCAAAGAATTAGCTAATATTTATAAAGTTCGTATAGAATTAAGGCAAGTTGGAGTTAGAGATAAAGCCAAAGAAGTAGGTGGCTGTGGACCATGTGGTCAAAAATTATGTTGTTCGAGATTTTTAAAAGATTTAGACGCAGTTTCAATTAATATGGCTAAAAATCAAAATCTTTCATTAAATCCTTCAAAAATAAATGGTGTATGTGGAAGGTTGCTATGCTGTTTAAAATATGAAGATTCAGAATATAAAGAATGTAGAAAATGCATGTTAAAAATAGGTGATAAAATAAAAACTGAATATGGAGAAGGAGAAATAATCGGTTTAGAAATTTTAAAACAACAATATAAAGTAATAGTACCAGATCATGGAATAATTATGGTGGATAAAGAACCATGCAAGTAATAAATGACTTATTAGGATATAAAAATTTAAAAATATATCAAGATACAGATATGTTTAATTTCTCATTAGATTCTGTTTTACTACCTAATTTTATTACCATAAATAAAAATACACAAAAAATATTAGATATAGGAACTGGTAATGCACCAATTCCTATAATATTATCAACTAAAACAAAGGCCTCAATTATTGGAGTAGAAATTCAAAAAGAAGTATACGAATTAGCGCAAAAATCAATAGAAATAAATAATTTAGAAAATCAAATCAAAATCATAAATGCTGATATAAATACCATAGAAAAAGATTTTCAAATTAATAGTTTTGATATAATTACATGTAACCCACCATTTTTTGAGATAAGTAAAAATTCCAATTTAAATAATAATGACTATAAAACAATAGCCAGACATGAAGTAAAATTAAATCTTAATGACATTTGCAAAATTGCCAAAAAATTATTAAAAAATGATGGTGTTTTAGGCATAGTTCATAGACCAGAGAGACTAGCCGATATATTAATAGAGATGAGAACAAACAATATAGAACCTAAAAAAATTAGGTTTGTTCATCCAAGAGCAAATGAAAACGCTAATATAGTATTAGTAGAAGGCATTTTAAATGGCAATAAGGGAATCAAAATAATTCCACCATTAATTAGTCATGAATCAAATGGTGATTATACAGAAGAAATTCAAAAATATTTTAAAGTAGAGTGATAAAATGATACAAAAAAGTTATGACGGAAGTCCTACATTGTATGTAATTCCAACCCCAATTGGTAATATGGAAGATATAACAATCAGAGCAATTAATATATTAAAAGAAGTAGATGTTATTTTTTCAGAAGATACTAGAGTAACCAATCTATTATTAAAACATTTTGACATAAAAAAAACATTAATATCTAGTCACTTATATAATGAAAATACTAATCAAGAGAAAGAAATAACGTATTTAAAAGATGGAAAAAATATAGCAGTAGTAAGTGATAGAGGGACACCAGTAATAAGTGATCCTGGATATATTTTAGTAAAACAAGCAATAAAATATAATTATAATGTCGTGTGTTTACCAGGGGCAACGGCTCTTATTCCTGCATTAGTTATGTCAGGATTAGGTGAAGGTCCATTCATTTTTTATGGTTTTTTAAATAGCAAAGAAACCAAAAGAAAAAAGGAGTTAGAGGATTTAAGCGAAAATAAATTTACTATAATTTTTTATGAAGCCCCACATAGAATAGAAAAAACATTGAAAAACATAAAAGAGATATTTGGAAATAGAAACATTGCTTTAGTAAGAGAAATAAGTAAAAAATATGAGGAAGTAATCAGAGGAACAATTGAAGAAGTAATTCCAAAAACTGAAAACATAAAAGGTGAAATAGTTTTAATCGTTGAAGGAAATAAAGAAGAAAAAGATTTCCAAGATTTAAGCATTCTAGATCATATAAATATTTATTTAAAAGAAGGTAAAACAAGTAAAGAAGCAATAAAATTAGTGGCTAAAGATAGGCATATTCCTAAAAATGAGGTATATAATATATATCATAAAGACTAAGTGTGAAAAATACATTTAGTCTTTTTTTAAACAAAAAAATATTGAAAT
>JAAWSW010000064.1 GCA_022801735.1 Bacilli bacterium
GAGTGAGGTTGTTAGAATGAATGAAGATGACCAAATAAGAGAGAACTTACTTGCAATAGAGAATGCGAAAAGGGTACATGCTACATTAATGCAGAATGCCAAAGAAGAAGGGCTTGCTGAGGGACGTGCTTCTGGACTTGCAGAAGGAATAGAACAAGGCTCTAAACAAAAGGAAATAAACATCGCCCAAAATATGCTTAATAAAAATATGGATATTGAAATAATATCTGAAATTACTGGATTAACCAAAGAAGAAATTGAAACCTTAAAATAGGTTTCTTTTTTACTATAAAAATACGAATAAAAATCTAAAAAAATAATAAAAGCACTGTTATCAGTAGCAAAAAAAAGTTAAAAATGTTATAATGAATGAAGATAGGAGGCTGTCTAATGGAACTTAAAGATTTAACTGCAGTTTATAGCGATTATAATATCAGAATAAATGATTTATGGAGGTCTCTTTGACCCCACTGAAAAACAAAAAAGAATTGCCACACTAGAATCAATTATGAAAGAGGATAATTTCTGGAATGATAAAAAGAAAAGCGAAGAAATTATCAGTGAATATAATTATTTAAAAAAACTTTTAGAAGAAACTAATGTCTTAAAAGAAGAAATAGAATTTCATTATGATAACATTAAAAATAGTAAAGAAGAAAATACAGATTTAATACAGTTTGCAATTGAAGAACATGAAGGCTTCAAAACAAAATTAGAGGATTTAGAATTACAAATATTATTAAATGGTACTTATGATAAAAATGACGCAGTATTAGAAATTCATTCAGGTGCAGGAGGAACAGAAGCATGTGATTGGGCAAATATGCTTTATCGTATGTATACAAGATGGTGTGAAAAACAAAATTATAAAATAGAGATTATTGATAAACAAGAAGGAACTGAAACCGGAATAAAAAGTGTTTCTATTATTGTAAAAGGACATAATGCTTTTGGATACTTACAAGGAGAAAAAGGAATCCATAGATTAGTTAGAATCTCTCCATTTGATAGTAATTCAAGACGTCATACCTCATTTGCTGCAGTCGATATAACCCCTGTAATAGAAGAAAATACAGAATTTAATATAGATGAAAATGATTTAAGAATAGATGTATATCGCAGTTCTGGCCCAGGAGGACAAGGGGTTAATACAACCGACAGTGCGGTTCGTATAACACATATTCCAACCAAAACTGTAGTAACATGTCAAAGTGAACGAAGTCAAATTCAAAATAAAGAAAGATGTATGCAAATATTAAAAAGTAAATTATTAAAAATACAGCAAGATAAAAAAGAAGAAGAAATGAGAAATATAAAAGGCGAGCAAAAAGAAATAAATTTTGGTTCCCAAATCAGAAGTTATATCATGTGTCCATATACATTAGTAAAAGATCATCGTACTAATGCTGAAGATGTAAATGTTAATAAAGTATTAGATGGTGAAATCGATAAATTTATAAAAGAATATTTAAAGGAGAAATAATTATGCTGTTAAAAGAAACATTTGATGATAATATAATGAAGCAAATTTATAATAGTGATCGTTTAAAAAGATATTCATTATTTATAATAGGAGTTTTAATTCAGGCTTCCGCTTTTAATATCTTTATTTTGCCAAGTAATATGTCATTTGGTGTTAGTGGAATCTCAGTTGTACTAAAACAATTATTAGGACTAAATCCTGCCTATATAATTTTAATTGCTAATTTGTTATTATTAATTGCCAGTTTAGTTTATCTAGGAAAAGAGGCAACCAGCAAAACAATTGCAGGAGCCTTATTATATCCATTATTAATAGAAGCAACAATTTTTTTACCAAGTGTAATTGATTTAGGTGATACAGAACCAGTTATAGTTGCTCTATCGGGTGCAGTACTATATGGATTCGGTACAGGACTTGTATTCAAAGCCGGATATACTACGGGTGGAACTGATGTATTGAAACAAATAATTTCACAGTATGGTAAAAAATCATTAGGACAAGCCACAATATATATAGAAGGATTTATCGTTACAGCCTGTTTATTTGTATTTGGTTGGCAAGCCTTTATATATTCAATAATATCCTTATATATCATTAGTACCTTAACCGATAAAGTAATACTAGGAATTTCAAAATATAAAACATTTCAGATAATAACTGAAAAAGAAAAAGAAGTTAAACATTTTATTTTAAATGGATTACATCATGGAGTAACAATTTTAGACAGTAAAGGTGGTTTTACTGGCGAAAAAAAGAAAATTTTATTATGTACAATTCCAACCAAACAATATTTCATATTAAAAGAAGGAATTATGCAGATAGATAAAAAAGCCTTCTTTATAGTTACAGATACATATGAAGTAAGAGGCGGAGAATAGAAAGAAGGAGATTTATGGAACTTATAAGATTAACAAATGTAAAGAAAACATATAAGACAGGTGTAACCGCAATTCAAGGATTAGACCTAACAATCGATAAAGGTCAATTTGTATTTATCATTGGTTCAACTGGTTGTGGTAAAAGTACACTTATAAAAATGTTATATCGCGAAGAAAAACCAACATCAGGACAAATTATAGTTGGTGGAGTCGATGTTGGAAAACTTAGAAATGGTAAAGTTTATAAAATACGAAGAAAAATAGGAGTAGTTTTTCAAGATTTCAAACTACTACCAAAATCAACAGTTTATGAAAATGTTGCATTCGCACTAGAAATATTTGGAGTACCAAAAAATGAAATCCATTCCAAAGTTGTAAAAGTGTTAGATTTAGTTGGATTAAAACATAAAATAAAAAGTTATCCAGCACAACTATCTGGAGGAGAACAACAACGTGTTGCTATTGCTCGTGCCATTGTTAATGGACCTAAATTACTTATATGTGATGAACCAACAGGAAACTTAGATCCAAGTACAAGCATGGAAATAATGAAAGTATTAGAAGAAATTAATAAACTTGGAACAACAATTATTATGGTTACCCATAGTATCGATATAGTTAAAGAATTAAACAAACGTGTTATTGTATTAGACTCAGGAAGAGTGTTAAAAGACTATGCAGAAGGGACGTATAAATAATGAAGACATTTAGAATTATAGGTAGAAATGTAAGAGATGCATTCAAAGGCGTATTTAGAAATTTTTCATTATCACTTGCTTCAATATCTTGTATTACAATAACACTAATTGTTGTCGCAGTATCAATAATACTTTCATATAACGTAGATAATTTTACCAAATTAGTAGAAGAAGATGTTACAATCGTTGCCTTTTTAGACAATGAATTAACAGATGAAAAAATCGATGAAATTAAAGATCAAATTAGTTTAGTTAATAACGTTGAAAAATACGAATTTATATCAAAAACAGATATAACAAAAGACATGATGGAATCATCAGATATCTTTGAAAGTATAATGAAAGACTGGTCAGAAGATGAAAATCCAATTCAAAATACATTCCAAATTAAAGTAACAGATATAAATAAAATAGATAAAGCAGCAGATGATATAAAACAAATAGATGGAGTTACCTTAGTTAAATATGGAGAAGGCATGGTAGAACAATTAGTTTCAGTATTTGATATCATACATAAAGTATGTTTAATATCAGTAATTGCCTTAATATTAGTAACCGCATTTTTAATTTCCAACACAATCAAAATTACAATTACTTCAAGACAAAGAGAAATTAGTATAATGAGACTCATTGGAGCATCAAACTTAAATATTAGAGTCCCATTCATTATAGAAGGATTAATATTAGGAGCCTTAGGTGCAATTATTCCAATCATATTAACCATATATGGATATAATGCAATTTATACAAACTTTAATGGACAATTGTTCTCACCATTCATCAAGTTACTAGCCCCAACACCATTTGTTTATACCATTTCATTAAGTTTACTTGGAATTGGTGTATTAGTAGGAATGTTTGGTTCATGGAGAGCAGTAAGAAAACATTTAAAAATATAAGGACATAGCGTCCTTTTTTTTATTAAAAATGTATAAAAAATAAAAATAGAAACCATAATAGTAATGAGATAGGAAATATCTCCGGCTAATTTTGTTTATTAGCCGTTAGTAGGTAGTTAGGTCTAATATACCTCCTATTATTATATTTTCTTTTTGCTCATATACTCTTTTACTATTTGTATATTAGACATATTAATATAAAACAATCCTTTTTCTGGATTGTTTTTTGTTATATTTTTTTTGATACATTCATACAATTATTTGGGTGATAATATGGAATTTAACGTAGGAGACACAGTGACACGTAATTCATATAATAATGATTTAGTCTTTAAAATAGTAGAAATAAAAGAAGATAAAGTCATTTTAAAAGGTATGAATGTTAGATTACTTGCTGATGCAGTTATTGACGATTTAAAAAAACACGATGATGAAGATATAGAAGAAGAAAAAGATTTTCTAGATAGGCTAGAAACATGTGTTAACTTAGATAGAAATGATTACTTCTATTTACCTGGAAAAATACTTCATATAGATAGCGATAAAGAATATTTAAGTAGATGTTTAGACTACTATAAAAAAATAAATATATGGGCTATGGGAATCAACGAAAAGGAAGAAGAAGTTGCTGATAACATAATTGAACTTCTCGAAGAATATAAACCTAATATAGTCGTAATAACTGGACATGACGCATATAACAAAAGAAAAGGAAAAATAGATGATATTAAAGCATATAAATCAAGCGAATATTTTGCTAAAGCCATTGCAAATGCCAGAAAATATGAAGGAAGCCATGAAAAATTAATTGTAATAGCAGGCGCTTGTGGCTCATACTATGAAGAACTAATTAAAGCAGGTGCTAATTTTGCTTCAAGTCCAAAAAGAATAAATATTCATGCTCTAGATCCCGCCATAGTAGCCGCTAAAATGAGTTTATCAAATATAAATAAAGATATAGATTTAAAAGAAATTTTAGATAAAACAAAATATGGGAAAGATGGCATAGGTGGAATAATAACGAAAGGAACAATGTATGTTGGATATCCTAGATAAAGGTGTATGTGATAATAAAATGATTAGAAAAGCCCTAAGTAAATATTTAAATCAAGAAGTAAAGATAAAATATAACTTAGGTAGAAACAAATATGAAGAATATCCTGCAAAAATAACCAATTTATATAATTGTGTATTTTTAGTCGAAGTACAAGATGAAAACCAAAGTATTAAATCATTTTCATATGCTGATATAATAACAAAAACCATCAAAATTTCAGATAAATAGTTGTTTTTTCCTGGAAAATATTGTATACTTAAATTGTATTAAGGTACCAAGAGAGGAGAGGTTAGCTTGAAAATTACATCAGTAAATGTACGTAAAATTGAAAAGGAGAATTCTCGTATTCGTGGAATAGCATCTGTAGTATTAGATGAATGTTTTGCAGTTCATGGAATTAGAATTATTGAAGGTGATGGAGGATTATTTATTGCTATGCCAAGTCGTAAAACTAGCAATGAAGAATATCATGATATCGCACATCCAATAACTCAAGAATGTCGTAAAATGTTCGAAGATGCAGTTATCGAAGAATATAATAATACTAAAGAAGACGAATAAGTCTTTTTTTTTCGCATATAATTTCCTAGGAGGGTTAAATATGGACAAGATGGACACAATATCTTCATTAACGCATGCAATTACGCTTAATGAAAGAAAAAGTATTATTATAACAGGAGTAAAAAAAATAGATAGTTTTGATGAAGAAGAATTTTATTTAGAAACTACAATGGGCAATTTAATTATTAAAGGCGAAGAATTAGAAATAATAAAACTAGACACATACCAAGGCAATGTCTCAATAAAAGGTAAAGTAGATAGTTTAACCTATACAGAAAATGGAAGAAAAGATAAAGAAAGTGGAGTTTTTAATAAACTGTTTAAATAATGGATTTACATACCCAAATAATAACTTTAATATTTTCATTTTTCTATGGAATCTTTTTTTCCTTATTTATTAGCGTTAACCATAAAATAATTTATCATGACAAAAAATGGATTAAGTTATTAGGAACATTTTTAGTGATTTTAATAAGTGTTTTAGTATACTTCATACTATTAAAGCAAATTAATTTTGCTGCATTTCATCCATATTGTTTACTGGTTTTAGGCCTAGGCTTTTATTTAGAAAAAGTAATTGCCAAACATTACAGAAAATGATATACTTTAATTAAAGTAGTGGTGAAAAAAATGGCAAAAAAGAAAATTACTAAAACCGCAAAAAGACGTTTAACAGTACTTACCCCAATTGTTTTTCTAGCAATTGGGTATTGTGCTTTTACATTAGTTACTACAGTAATTTCTATATATAAATTACACCATGAAGAATCATCATTGAAAGAAGAATTAAAAAATTTAAAAGGAAATTCAGAAGAATTAAAAACAGAAATAGACAAATTGCAAGATAAAGATTACGTGGCTAGATATGCAAGAGAAAATTACCTATATACTAGAGATGGAGAATATGTAATCAAAGTAGATGCAGAAGACAAAAAGGAAACAAAAGAAAAATTTAAAATAACAGATGAACATATAATATATGGCTCAGTTACTTTATTCGCACTTGTATTTTTCTATATAATATTAAAACATAGAAAAAGAAAAAAGGAAAAGAATAAAAAAAATATTAAGAAATAGATACAACTATTTCTTTTTTAACGCCTAAAAACCGCTAAAGTATTGACAAAGTAGG
>JAAWSW010000065.1 GCA_022801735.1 Bacilli bacterium
TATAGTATACCCCCCCCCCCCCCATACTTTGTCAATAGTTGCAAGGATTTTTAATATAAAAAAAGTATAATTTAAAATTATACTTTTATTTGAACTATTGTACATCCTTCATTGAAGTAATGAGTTTTATAATTTATAACTAATGGATTGTTTTTTAAAGTTTTATGGGTTTCTTCTTTTAAAATGCCACTACCTCTACCATGAATTATAGTTATTAATTCGTTTTTCATTATATGGTTATCTTTTATAAAGTCATTAATGGCTACTCTAGCACTATCTCTATCATAGCCATGAAGATCTATCTTAGGATAACTATCTACAAATATTATTTCATTTAACTTGTTCATATACATCATTCATTTCTTCAAGTGTTGGTATTGATTTATATCCACCTACTCTAGTAACTGAAAGTGCTCCTGCAACATTTGCAAATTTAATTACCTTTTCGTAATCAAATTTTTGAGCCAAACCATAAACAAATGCTCCATGGAAAATATCTCCTGCACCAGTTGAATCTATCGTTTTTACTTTTATAGAAGGCATTATTTTTAGTTGGTTATTATGTTTATATAAACAACCTTCTGCTTCTAGTGTTATAACGATATTATTTTTAAATCTATTTTCCATTTTATTGTAAACTTCGGCAAGTGTTTGCTTATTATTAAAGTCAATTTTTATTCCAGTTACTTTTTCTGCAAATTCTTTTGAACATACTAAGTAATTTACTTTTTCGGCTAAGTCTACTATTTCTTTTTTATCTCTACCAGCATCTATAACACTTATGGCGTTTGGATATTTTTTTAGTAGTTTTAAACTTGCTTCATATTCGTGTCCATCTATTAATATAATATCTGGATTATCTATTGGTGTAAATGGAATTAATTGTTCTTTTTTAGGTACATAAATTAATATTGTTCTAGTCCCATTATCTCTATTTGCTAAAATTAAACTATGAGATGTTTCTGTGTTGTCGCTTAATACTAAATGATTAGTTTTTACATGGTTTATGGAAAATTCTGTTTTTATTATTTTTCCATAGTCATCATTGCCCACTAGTCCAGCAATCATAACTTCTTGTCCCCATTTTCCAAGTAGGAATGCTGCAATAGCGGCAGGACCGCCTGCACATTCTGTTTTTTCATGACATCTTACTTTTGTGTTTTCTTTTGGAAAACTATCTATAGGAAAGGTTATGTCATATGTTATATGTCCAACTGCTAATATCTTCATTTTGGCCTCCTTTTTATACTAATAAGTATTAATATGATTTTATTAAAGTACCATTAGAGTATTTATCTGTACGTACTAATATTTGAACATTGTTTTCATAATCATACTTATAAATTTTTTCAATATATGAATTAGTTTCAATATCAAATTGTTCAACTACAGAATAATAAGTAAGTTTATTATTTACATAGTATTCTACTCTTATTAATGTTTTGTTATCATTTTCATAAATAGAAGTAGTTCTATCATAATGTATAGTTGGAACTGTTACTTTTGGTGTAGAATTAATAATTGCCTGTTTATCTACTTTGGTATTAGTTGTTGATTTTTGTGGTTTAGAAATAGTGTTTGTTTTATTATTCGTTTCTACATTATTATCTGCTTTGTCTGTTTCAGAGACTGTTTTTGGTTGTGCATCTGCATTTGTATTACTATTTAACGTTTCTTGTTTTGAAGTAACATCTTTTTTGGTATTTGTATCATTATTATTTATATAGTTTTCTTTCTTATAAGAAGATTTGGAGTGTTTAACAGTTTCAGATGGTTCATAAATTTTAAATAAAATTCCACTTACTGTAACTACTCCGACAGTTGTAATTATTAAAATTTTTTTTAACATATTCGTTTCTCCTAATCTTTTATATATAATTTTTTATTATTATAACATATATTTTTTTAAATTTATATATTTTATGTAATTTAATTTATTGTGGATATATTAATGTAAAAAAGACTAAAATGTATAAGTCATCTTAGTCTTAATTTTTCATTTCTTGTTTTATAGAAGCGTGGGCAGCGGCTAAAATAGCAACCGGTACTCTATATGGTGAACATGATACATAATCTAAGCCAATTTGATGGCAAAATTCTATACTTTCAGGATCTCCACCATGTTCTCCACATATTCCAAGTTCAATGTCTTTTCTTGTTTGTTTGGCTAGGGTTTTCGCAACTAAAATTAGTTTACCTACTCCATTTTTATCTATGGTTTTAAATGGGTCTTTTTTTAGTATGCCTTTTTCATAGTAATCTTCAATAAATGATGCAGCATCGTCTCTTGAAAAACCATATGTCATTTGGGTTAAATCATTTGTACCAAAACTAAAGAATTCAGCATTTTTGGCTAGTTCTCCTGCTTCAATTACTCCTCTTGGAACTTCTATCATTGTTCCTAATTTATAATTTATTCTTATTTTGTAATCTTCAAATGTTTTTTCTGCAGTTTTTTCAATTATGTCTTTTAAGTAATTATATTCTTTGGTGCTTCCAACAAGTGGAATCATTAATTCTGGATATATTGTATATCCTTCTTTAGTTACAGAAATGGCTGCTTCTAAGATTGCTCTTGTTTGCATAATAGCTATTTCTGGGTATGTTATTGCAAGACGACATCCACGGTGTCCCATCATTGGGTTGAATTCTTTTAATTCATTTATTTTATTTTTTAGTTCTATTTCGGCTATTTTTAATGATTTAGATAGCCTTTGTATTTCTTCTTCTTTTTTGGGTAAGAATTCATGTAAAGGTGGATCTAAATAACGAATTATTACTGTCTGATTATTCATAACTCTAAATATTTCTTCAAAGTCATGTCTTTGGATTGGAAGTAATTCTTTTAATGCTTTATTTCTTTCTGCATCATTTGTAGCAACTATCATTTTACGAATTGCAAATAATTTATCTTCTTCAAAAAACATGTGTTCAGTTCGGCAAAGACCTAATCCTTCAGCACCAAATTTTAATGCATTCATGGCATCTTTACCAGTTTCAGCATTGGCTCTTACACCTAATGTTTTAAACTCTTTGGCCCATGTTAAGAATATTTCAAAATCACCACTTATGTTTACATCTTTTGTATTTAGTAAACCTTCATAAACTATTCCTGTGGTACCATCTAATGAAATAGCATCACCTTCGTTATATGTTTCACCATTTATATTAATTGTTTTACTTTTTTCATCTACATCTAAATCATGGCAACCACTAATACAACATTTGCCTATTCCTCTAGCAACTACAGCAGCATGACTGGTCATCCCACCTCTTACAGTTAGTATTCCAACTGCACTATTCATACCTTCAATATCTTCTGGGGATGTTTCATTTCTAACTAGAATAGCATCTATACCTTCTTTTTTTGCTTTAACAACATCCTTTACTGTAAAGTAAATTTTTCCAGATACAGCCCCTGGAGAGGCTGGAAGTCCAGTAGTTATTGTTCTAGCAAGTTTAAGTGATTCTTCTGCAAATACAGGGTGAAGAAGTTCATCTATTTTATTTGGTTCTATTCTAAGTAACGCTTCTTTTTTGGTTATCAGTTTTTCATCTACCATTTGAACTGCGATTGTTAAGGCTGCTTTAGTCGTTCTTTTTCCGTTTCTTGTTTGCAAAATATATAGTTTTCCCTTTTCCACAGTAAATTCCATATCTTGCATATCTTTATAATGTTTTTCTAATAGTTTTGATATATCTTTTAATTCTTTATAAATATGAGGATAATCTCTTTCCATGGCTTCTATTGCTTTAGGCGTTCTAACACCAGAAACAATATCCTCACCTTGGGCTTTTTCTAAATATTCTCCATATAGTTCATTTTCCCCTGTTGAAGGGTTTCTTGAGAATGCTACTCCTGTTAGGGAATCATCGGTTAAATTACCATAAACCATTTCTTGAACGTTTACAGCAGTTCCTAGGGTATCACTTATGTTGTTCATTTTACGGTATACCTGGGCTCTTTCGGTATTCCATGAACGAAAAACGGCTTTTATTGATTCGATTAACTGCTCTTTTGGATCTTCTGGGAATCTTTCTTTGGTAAGTCTTTTATAGATTTTTTTTGATTCCATGGCAATATCATACATGTCTTCTGCAGTTAATTCTAAATCTGTAGTTACTCTACGTCTATTTTTTTTGTATTCGATTAATTGTTCGAATTCTTCTTTTCCTTTTCCTTTTACAACATCGGCAAACATCATGATTAATCTTCTATATGAATCATAAATAAAACGGATACTTTCTTCATCTTTAGCAAGGCTTCTGGCTATTTCGTCATTTAAGCCCAAGTTTAAAATAGTATCCATCATTCCTGGCATACTTATTGGTGAACCGCTTCTAACTGATAGTAATAAAGGATTTTCTATACTCCCTAAAGTTTTTCCTGTTAACTGTTCTAATTTTGTTAGTGTTTGATTTATTTCATCTATAATATCATTACTTATAGTTTCATGATCTTGATAATATTTATTACATCCTTCTGTTGTAATTGTAAATCCATTAGGTACTGGAAGACCCATATTAGTCATTTCTGCTAGATTGGCTCCTTTTCCACCTAAAAGATTTCTCATGTCTTTATTTCCTTCTTTAAAGAGATATACATATTTTGTCATTAATGTGCCTCCTTTTATCCTCTTATAATTATAACATGTTTTTCTATAATTATTTATGTTTTTTTATTATTTTTTTGCCCTTGGGTGACTATTTAAGTAAACATTTCTTAATCTTTCATTAGATACATGGGTATATATTTGGGTTGTTGATAGGTTTTCATGGCCTAAAAGATCTCCTACGCTTTTTAAATCAGCCCCCTCATTTAACATATGAGTTGCATATGTATGTCTTAAGGTATGCGGGGTTACATGAACATCAATTCCTGCATTTTTTGCTTCTTTTTCGACTATTAATCTAACCATTCTTTCGTTAAGTTTATTTCCGTGTTTATTTGGAAGTAAATAATCTGATGAAGGTAGTTCTTTTCTTCCATTATTTATATAATTATCTAGTAATGTTTCACATTTACCACCATAATATACATACCTTTCTTTATTACCTTTTCCTAAAACTAGGATTTTATTTTCAGAAAAACTTATATCTTTCATTTTTATATTAACTAGTTCACTTACTCTTATTCCAGTAGAATATAATAATTCTAAAATTAAGGCGTTTTTACTGCCCTCTTCGGTTTTAGTATCAGGGGTATTTAGTAGTTTTTCTAAATCATTATAATTTAAAAAGGTTGGTAGTTTTTTTTCTTTTTTAGGATTACTTATTAAAGTCATTGGATTTTCATCTATGATGTTTTCTGATTCTAAAAATTTAAAGTAACTTTTTAGGGAACTTACTTTTCTAGATATTGTTGATGTACTATATTTTTTATCATATAGTTCTTTTAAATATTCTCTTACTTTATTTAAATCTATTTTATTTGCTTTTGTACCTTTTAGAAAAGCATTAAATTCGTCTATATCTATTTTATAGTTGATTATTGTATGTTTAGACATATTTCTCTCATACTGTAAATAGTCTAAGAATTTATTTGTGTAATCCATAGTATCACCTATTTTTATTTTATCAAAAAAAAGGTTTTTAATAAACCTTTAATGATTAGATATACTTATTTTAAATATTCTATTACTTTCTCTATTAGATTAACTACTTTTTATTCAGTAACTACCCTATATGGATTTGATTGTGTTCCTTCTCCATCTAAGTGGATATCAGATGTTAGATAGAGAACTGGCAAGACGCCGAGGGCGCCGTAGGTCACGATGTTGTTGTACACGCTGCCGGTACTGGTCACGGGGAACACGATGCCAATGTTACTCGGACGAGGCGACACAGTCCATAAATATCCTGATGTTGGTACTATATAGTTTGTTGCTTTACATATATCTCTATTTGTATTATTTAAACTATAATTACCACACTGTTTTGTATTAGTGTTTGATCTTAGAAATTCACTTAATGTCATTAATCCTATATTTCCTGTCCATGTTATTCCATTTTCTGATGCTATTTGTCCTGCTAAATTAGTATTATTGTAGGTTACTGGACCTATACTCCATGTATGAGATTGAATTAAGTTTTGTGAATCACCACTTAAAGTATTATAGTAATCGTTATTTAAATATGTATTTAATGAAGCATCTTTTAATACCGTTCCTGATTTAGTTCCATTTACAAAATTATCACTTACTGACCACGCATTACATCCATTTCTTCCTTGGGCGCAGTATGTTCCTCCCGCTCCATTACTGGTACTATCACGATTTCCCTTTGGGTCAAACGCAATATTTCCTATACTATCTTTTTTCATTATTTTTAAACTTCCATCTGATTCTACTGATAGTATTCTCCATGTTTCATTATTAAATGTTATATAGTTATCTGGATTTGTTCCTTTATAAATATATCTTCCTGATTCATATTCATCTGCATATAATCCATCTCCTGATGTTACTGCACCTGATATTAAATCTGATGGAGTTATTGGATTAGGTACTTCACTACTTCCTTCTTTTTGTGAGTAATCAAGTGTTACTGTTAGATTTCCTATTGTTTTATCTGGTTGTGTAGTTACTGCATTTGAATATTCTACTTTTACTGTTAATACTGCTGTTCCATTATTAGCAGGTAAT
>JAAWSW010000066.1 GCA_022801735.1 Bacilli bacterium
TGCTTCAGGAACTCGTCCGTCGGCTCTATGAGAATGCAGTTTATACAGCTCCCTTGGCAGTCCAGGTTCACCTGCTTTACAGATGGGGCAAGTGCCTTTATCTGCTGAGCCATTTTGCTGGTCTTGCAAATATTCTGTTTGTATTCTTTTTATGTTTTGTTCTGCTGTTGTATATTATTATAGATAGATTTCGGCTCTGCGCGTAACATATTAGATGATTTTGATAAACATATGGAACATATTTTACTTTTTTTGTCTGAATTCTATAATTACAGAAGCAACTTCTGAATCAGAATGATCGAATACATAATCAAGACCTTTTTGAATCGCCTTATTAAAGCCTTTAATTACATCAGGATTTTCTTCAATATAACTTTTTTTCGCATTATAAGCAGTATAAGGAACAACCCCACCTAATTCTCCAACTGAAGCAACAATATGACCATAGCCTTCTTTTTCAAGTTCAGAAGCAGTAGGTTCAAATAAAGTTACAAAATCACCATTACCACCGATAAAAGACCCAGACATAGAAGAAAACTCAACACTAGTATCAATATCAGTAGCAGAACTACTAATGCCATTAGAATTAAGAGCCCATTCAAGCGTTAATGCAGGCATTCCTCCTTGTCTACCTCCAAGAATCTTTTTATCCTTTAAGTCTTCCACAGTAAAATTCTTAATATCCTCTCTAGCAACTAGGAAACTACCATCACGTTTAGTAAGTGCTCCAAAATTAACTAAATAATCTTTTTCACCTTGCTGATAAACATAAATAGTTGCCTCACTACCACAGAAGCCTATTTGAACGTCTCCAGATAAAACAGCAGAAGTAACTTTATCTGCACCAGCGGTAAGCATAATTTCAACATCTAAGCCTTCATCCTCAAAGTAACCTAAAGCATGAGCAACATACTGTGGTGTATAGAAAATACTATGAGTAACCTCACCAACTTTAACCTTAGTAAGTGCTTTTTCATCTTTAGTATCATCCTTAAAAATAAAATATCCTGCTATAATAATTCCACATAAAATTAAACCAATAACAAATTTTTTCATAACCTCTCCTTTCTTTTCAATTTATTATATTCTATAAACCCCAATAGGTGAATTAAAAACGGAAGACAAAAAAATCATAATGTGATATAATGCACATAGAAAGAAGGAAAATAAAATGAATATTGAAATGAACATAAACTTAGATGGTTTTGAAAAAGAAATAAATAGGGTTATAACAGTTAATGATGATATTTCATTAAAAGATTTTTGCGAAGCGATTATTGAATCAATGAATGGGCTTTTAGAACACCTATATATTTTAACTCATGATAAAATTAATTATATGTCAAATGGATTTGATGCCAGACGTTTTGATGAAGAACCAATAGGCGAAAAGCAATTATCATATCTTAAATTAAAGGAAAATGATAAAATGAATTTAGAATACGATACAGGTGATGGCTGGAATTTTAATATTGAAGTAACTAAAATAAGTGAAGGGAAGAAAGAAAAAACATTTACAGTATTAGAAGGTAAGGGAAAAGGTATAATTGAAAATTGTGGTGGACAATGGGGATTAGACCAATTTATAAAAGGAACTGCTGATAAAGATATGACAGAATGGTATCTAGAAATATTTGAAACAGATAAATTATATGATATAAATGATTTCAATTTAAAAAAATTAAACAATTATTTAGATTCAACTTATAACAAATAAAAACTTAGCCGATAATTTTTAATACTAACTTTATATATAGAAAAAAGACTGTGGATAGTAAAAAGCCGTGTGTAAAACAAGTGATTTAGGGAAAATATTACTTGTTTTTTTTTTTTTTTTTGAGATAAAATAAGATTAAGATAGGAGTGAATATATGAGTCAAAGGAAAAAGAATAATATAATAATAGGAAGTTTGTGTGCAGTAGTATTACTAATGGTAGTAGGATATGCGGCTTTTAGTAGTATATTAAATATTAATGGGACAAGTAGTATAAGTTCAAATTGGGATATTGAGATAACCGCAATAGATGAAAAAAATAAAGTAGGAGGAGCTGCAACAGCAACAAAAGAAAATGGAGATAAAAAGATAGAAGGTATAGGAACATTAACAGCCTCATTTGAAACAAATTTAGTGTCTCCAGGAGATAGCATAGAGTATGATATAACTATAACCAATAAAGGAAGTTTAAATGCTAAATTAGATAATATAACATTATCAGAACCAAATAATGAGGCAATAATATTTACAACATCAGGATTAACAGAGGGAACAACATTACCAGCCAATAATGGAACAGCAGTATTAACAGTAAAGGTAGAATATAGTAATGCAGTAACAAGCCAACCAGATAAAACAATAGGAAATCTAACAGTAACACTTGATTACTCACAAGATAGTGGAAGTGAAGTAACTCCAGGTGGTGAAACGGCTGCTGATATGTTAATAGCAGGAGTTACAGATAGTGGCGATGGCTTATATGAGGATGAATATGAGTCTGGAAGATATATTTATAAAGGAAAAAATCCAAATAACTATATAACTTTCAATAATGAACCTTGGAGAATTTTATCTGTAGAAGCCAATGGAACTATAAAATTATTTAGAAATATAAGTATAGGCAATCAACCATGGGATAGTACCAATGTGAATGACTGGACTAGACCCGCTACATTAAACACTTATCTAAATGATACATTTTATAATAGTCTAGATAGTAATGATAGGACAAAAATCGCAGATTCTACTTTTTCTGTTGGTGCTGTACGTACTGAAAATACAGATGTATTTCCTACTACATATCGAACTATGCCTCAAATTATAGAAGATGAAAAACAGACATTATGGAAAGGTAAAATTGCCCTATTAACTATAAGCGACAGAATAAGAATATATACTAATACAGAGTCATGTGGATCTTATAGCGATATCATTGCAAATGAAGATTTATGTGCTGATTATTCATGGGTATTTAATAATACTAATAGTACAAAAAATTATTTTTGGCTACTTTCCCCATATATTAGTTACGATTGGGCTGAAAATAGTATATATATATCCAATTCAAAAGCAATTGGACAAGATAGTGCAAATTTTAGCAATTTTGGGGTTGTTCCAGTCTTATATTTAAAATCTGATATAAATTTATCAGGAGAAGGAACACAGTCAAATCCATATATAATAAATTAATAAAATAAAAAGTCTAAGAAATTACTCTTAAACTTTTTTTAACTTACCCTGTTTTAACAAACTAAGTAAATAAACATTTTGATTATAAGTTCCATGATAATCATCAATTCCATTCTCATGCGCCAAAAGAGTACGGTAATTAAAAGAACTATCGATTCCAATTGATTTAAGCCCGTCGACTATAGAACCATACTTATAATCAGAATTACTAATAAATTCAGATTCTATGTTATTATTATCTATGTCATTAGATGATATAACCGTTTTAGAATCAGAAACTTTTTTAGTAACCCTTTCTACTCCAACATTAGAATTAACAGAACTACTAGTCACAGTTTTAACAGAACTATTATCTAAAGCAGGTGTAGACACATCAGATGAAATTTTAGATTCATTAGAATCAACTTTATTGTTTTCTAAAACAGGTTCTGCCTGTTTTTTAGATATATACTCAGTCGGGTTCATTCTAGTTTCATCAGAATTCCTAACCTCAAAATGCAAATGAACACCATGCGCATTGCCAGTATTACCCATAGTACCAATTTTATCTCCTTTACTAATACGTTCACCAGCTTTCACACTGACACTCCCAGGTTTCAAGTGGGCGTATAAAGACTTAGTACCATCATCATGTTTAATTTTAACAAAATTACCATAACTAGCAGTTCCACGTGCATTTTGATTGTTAGTAGTCACAGTACTAACAGCAATCTCTACTGTTCCATCACTAACCGCTATAACATCGCTAACACTGTGACCTTCGCCAACAACATCAATAGCCTTATGATAGGAAGAATATGACTGCGTTACCACTTCATCTGTATGCATTAATACCTGTCCATCCAAACTTATTCCTCCTTTCTAGCCCCTTCATATGTAATATACTGCATCCACCTATCAAATTCCTGCCTAAAAATCAAAAAAAATTATAAAATTTTAAATATACCCCCTAAAAAAGAAAAATTATGGTATCATTAATATGGTGATAGTATGGATTTAAAAACATTAAATGATAAACAACAAGAAGCGGTAGAACTTACTGATGGACCAATATTAATCTTAGCAGGAGCAGGAAGTGGAAAAACAAGAGTATTAACAACAAAAGTAGCATACCTAGTATTAGACAAAGATGTGAACCCCTATAATATACTTGCAATCACTTTTACCAATAAAGCAGCCAAAGAAATGAAAGAAAGAACTGTAAAAATGTTAGGTAAAGATGCTTATAATATTCAAATATCTACATTCCATTCATTAGGACTCCTAATTTTAAGAGAAAACTATGATAAATTAGGTTATGATAAAAACTTAACCATCCTTGATAGTGATGATACCTTAACAGTCATAAAAAAAATCTTGAAAGAAAAAAACTTAGACCCTAAAGCCTATAATCCAAGAGCAATAAAAAACAAAATCAGCAGTGCTAAAAATGAATTAGTAACCCCAGAAGAATACGGTGTATTCGCGAGTTCAGAATATGAACAAATAATAACTGAGATATATCAAAAATATGAAAAGAAAATAAAAACCAATAACTCTGTAGATTTTGATGATTTATTAATATTACCAATTAAACTATTTAAAAAATATCCAGAAATATTACAAAAATATCAAGAAAGATTCAAATATTTATTAGTAGACGAGTATCAAGATACAAATGAAGCACAATATATTCTAATAAAAATGTTAAGTGCTAAATACAAAAATATCTGTGTAGTAGGTGATATAGACCAATCAATATATGGATTTAGAGGAGCTAATTACAGAAATATATTAAACTTCGAAAAAGATTATCCTAATGCCAATGTAATCCTATTAGAAGAAAACTATCGTTCAACTAGTAATATTTTAAACGTTGCCAATGATATTATAAAAAATAATAAAAAAAGAAAAGAAAAAAACTTATGGACTAAGAACGAAGAAGGATTAAAAATAAAATACCATCGTTCATACGATGAACAGGATGAAGCTCATTATGTTATGGATGGAATAAAAAGATTGATTAACGCAGGTGAAGATAAAGAAGGAATCGCTGTTTTATATAGAACCAATGCCCAGTCAAGAAATATGGAAGAAGCATTACTTAGAGAAAATATTCCATATAAAGTAGTAGGTAGTTTTTACTTCTATAATAGAAAAGAAATTAAAGATTTAATTAGTTACCTAAAATTAATATACAATCAAAATGACGACGTCAGTTTAATGAGAGTAATAAATGTTCCAAAAAGACAAATTGGACCAAAAACAATAGAAAATCTAGCAATAAAAGCCACTACCAATGGAACAAGTATGTATGATGCAATTGATAGTGGAAAAGAATTAGAATTCAAAAAAATAATAGAAAAAATAAAAAAACAAAGTGAAGATATCTCATTAACCGATTTAGTAGATTTAATATTAACAGAAAGCGGAATAAAAAAAGAATTAGAAAACGAAAAAACATTAGAAGCAGAAGTTAGATTAGAAAACTTAGAAGAATTTAAATCAATAACTAAAAACTTTGAAGAAAATAATGGTATTATTTCTTTAGAAGAATTTCTTATGGAAATTAGTTTAGTTTCGGATATAGAAGAACATAAAAACAATACAGATGTAGTTACTCTAATGACAATTCATTCTGCTAAAGGTCTAGAATTCAATCACGTCTTTATAATTGGATTAGAAGAAGGAATATTTCCACATACCAACTGTATGGATTCACCAGATGAAATAGAAGAAGAACGTAGGTTATGTTATGTAGCCGTAACTAGAGCAAAACAAAGTTTAACATTAGTTAATTCTAAAAGAAGAATGTTATATGGTAATACTAATGCTAATCCTCCAAGTAGATTTATCGAAGAAATTGATAAAAAATACTTAGATTCTGATGTGCCAGAAGAAAAACCAATATTTAAAAAAGCCGAAATGATAGATGAGGATGCCACTTATAGTGTTGGAGATAAAGTAGTTCATGATAAATACGGTGAAGGTATTATAGTCGCTGTAGGTAGTATTTTAACTATTGCATTTTCTCATAAATATGGTATCATTAAAATAATGAAAGGTCATAAAAGCATAAGAAAGGTGTGAAACAATGATTTTAGGAATAATAGATAAATTAAATGAATGGATAGAACCAGCAAAGGCATTTATAGAAAATAACCATAGTAATCCAATTTTATGGGTAGCCTTATTTTTAATAGGTTTAGCCGTTTTTGCATTAACTTATGGGGCATTAAATAAAAATCAATAAATAAAAAAGCAAAACAAGATAAACACATTAGTGTTTTCTTTTTTTATTTACTTTAACCTAATTTTTACACACATTTTACAGACTTTTACAACCTAAAGTATTGAAATAATTGACAAAGTAGGGGGGGGGGGGGGGTATAATGGTAAAAGAATA
>JAAWSW010000067.1 GCA_022801735.1 Bacilli bacterium
TCTATGCCACCACTGCCGGCGGCATTTCCGTGGGCTCCCTGTTCCTGGCGGGCTATCTGCCCGGCGCCCTGCTGGCCGCTTCGCTGATGGTGGGCTCCTGAAAAGATACCAAAACAAGAGAGAAAAGACTGGCCAATATTAGTCGATAGTAATGATACTATTCTTTGGATTCCAGGACTTAAAAAATCAAAATTTGATAAACAAAACAAAGAAAACTATGATATAATAATTAAGTATCATTAAAGAAAGGGAGTTTTGCATGAACAAAAAAACAGTAAAAAGAGGATTATTACCATATTTATTTTTAGCAGTTTTTCTTTTAGCACTAACTATGATATTTAGTACATTAAATAAAGAAGTACATGAATTTACTTATGGAGAATTTACTAAACAAGTAGAAAAAGATAAAGTAAAAGAAATAACAGTAACTCCAAAAAGTAGAGGTAGTGTTTATACTATCACTGGTAAATTAAAAGATTATAAAAAGAATGAATCATTCGTATTTAATATGCCAATGACAAATGAAACAATGGTAAAACTTTTAGAAGCCGAGGATAAACAAGGTTTCAAAATGACAACCATAACAGATCCAGAATCAAGTACATTATTATTATTCATTATCCAAGTATTACCAATGCTATTACTAGTTGGTGTTGGATTCTGGTTTATTACTAGACAAATGAGTGGTAATAACAAATCAATGGATTTTGGTAGATCAAAAGCCAGATTAAGTGGTGGAGAAACAAAAGTAACATTTAAAGATGTTGCTGGATTAACAGAAGAAAAAGAAGAAGTAACAGAGTTAATAGATTTCTTAAAAAGTCCTAAAAAATTCCAAAAAATGGGTGCAAGAATACCAAAAGGAGTTTTATTAGTAGGGCCTCCAGGTACCGGAAAAACATTACTTGCTAAAGCAGTTGCTGGAGAAGCCAATGTACCATTCTATTTCATTAGTGGTTCAGAATTTGTTGAATTATTCGTAGGTGTTGGTGCATCAAGAGTAAGAGACATGTTCAAACAAGCAAAACAAAGTGCTCCATGTTTAATATTTATCGATGAAATCGATGCTGTTGGTAGACAAAGAGGCGCTGGTTTAGGTGGTGGACACGATGAAAGAGAACAAACATTAAACCAATTGTTAACTGAAATGGATGGTTTTGGAGCAAATGAAGGAATCATCATTATTGCTGCAACTAATAGACCAGATGTTTTAGATCCCGCTCTTTTAAGACCTGGAAGATTTGATAGACAAATTACAGTTAATGTTCCAGATGTAAAAGGAAGAGAAGAAATTTTAAATGTTCACGCTGAAGGAAAAACATTTGCAAAAAGCGTAACAATGAAAAATATTGCTAAAAGAACAGTTGGATTTAGTGGTGCAGATTTAGAAAATTTACTTAACGAAGCCGCTTTACTTGCTGTAAGAAGAAACAAAACAGAAATAACAATGGCAGAAATCGATGAGGCTCACGATAGAGTACTTATGGGTCCTGCTAAAAAATCTAAAAAATATACAGAAAAAGAAAGAAAAACAGTTGCTTATCACGAAGCAGGTCATGCTGTTGTAGGTTTAAAACTTGAAGGTGCTAATGACGTTCAAAAAATAACAATAATTCCAAGAGGAGCAGCAGGTGGTTATAACTTAATGCTTCCAAAAGAAGAAACTTATTTCTCAACTAAAAACGAATTATTACAAACAATCAGCGGATTACTTGCAGGTAGGGTTGCTGAAGAATTAATGTTTAATGAAATTACAACAGGAGCATCAAACGACTTCCAACAAGCAACAAAAATTGCAAGAGCAATGGTTACAGAATATGGAATGAGTGACTTAGGTCCAGTTCAATTCGAACATCAAAGTTCAAGCGTATTCTTAGGAAGAGATTATAATAAACAACAAAACTTCTCAACTAAAGTAGCCGACGAAATCGACGCTGAAGTTAGAAAAATAATTGATAAACAATATCAATTAACTAAAAAAATAATAAAAGAAAATAAAGATTTACTAGAATTAATTGCTAATACATTATTAGAATATGAAACAATTACTAAAGAACAAATTGATTATTTAGTAGAACATGGAAAAATGCCAGAGGAAGAAACTAAAGAAACAGAAATCAAAGAAGTTAGCCTAGAAGATTTAACTTTAGAAGAATTACAAGACATGGCAAAAGAACAAGAAGTTGAAGGTTATGAAAAAATGACCAAAGAAGAACTAGTAGATTTATTAAACGAAGACAAGGAAGATTAATTCCTTGTTTTTTTTATATTTTTATGCTAGAATAAGACTATTTAAAGGAGGCATATTCATGGAATTAGCACCATTACTATGGACATATTTAGGAACAATTGTAGGAAGTTTCACATTAACAACAATATCAATACTAGGATTTGTTAAAGACTTAGCAAAAAAAGGTTATAAATTTGATTTAGAAAAGATAAATAGTATGTCAACAGATGAAAATGTTTTGAATTTCCAAAAAATTCTATATTTTGTACCAGTTGTCAATTTAGTATACCCATTTTTCATTCAAAATTCTCTTTATAAAATTGCTGAACAATTAAAACATCAAGGAATAATAATATCACTTTCTAAAGAAGAAAAATTAGCCATAGGTGATAATCCTAAACTAAGAAATATTATGGATATTACTACAGGCTATAGAACAGAAAAATGTGGCACATTAATTTATGAAGATCAAAATCATCAAAAAAACACAATTGAATTTATAGATGAAAATGGCATGCTGTTGATAGAAGACGTTAATGGGCCAGAAATAGAACTGAAAACAAAAATGGAACAAAGAGCTATACTATTAAATCAATTAGAAAAATTAAATACTTTAAGATATTTATATTTAAAAAGAGAAATAGAAGAAGCAATACAACAAGGATATGAACAAATTGATTTTACCCAAATATATCCTGAAGATATTGAATCCATTGCTAAATTAATATTTAATTATAAAACACAAATTCAAATAAATATTCAATTTTATGACGGAGTAGATTCAAAAACAGAAATAGCCATGTTACAAGAGTTAAGTGAAAATTTACAAAAGTTAAGTGCCTTAGAAGAAAAGTTGCCAGAAAAACAGAAAACATTAGCAAAATAAACATTGATTAATAACAATCAATGTTTTATTTTTAATAATAAAAAAGCCCTAAGGCTTTTCAATTAAGAAATTAACTAAATCTTTAGGCTCTTTATCACCATAAATAATTTCATCGATTAAGTCAATAATAGGCATTTCGATGTTTTTATTTTCAATTAATTTGTGAATAGATTTTAAAGTATATAATCCTTCAATAGTAGTATTGTTAATATATTCATTAACTTCTTCCTTAGAAGCACCACTACCAATTAAATGTCCAAAAGAATAGTTTCTACTTTTAGAACTAGTTGCAGTTAATAATAAATCGCCAAAACCAGCAAAAGATGTAATAGTACTACCATTACCACCCAATCCTTGAATCAATGATTTAATATCATGGACAGACTCAGTAATAAACATAGCCGAAGTGCTTTCAGGCATTCCCATACCATCTAAAATACCAGAAGCAATTGCAATTACATTCTTAATTGCACCACATATTTCAGTCCCAATTATATCATCACAAGGGCGTAATTTAAAATGTTCATTACAAAAAGCCTTATAAATTAAATCAGTGATTTCAGAATCTTTACATGCTAAAGTTAATCCAACAGGAACACCATTAACTACATCAATAGCAAAAGAAGGTCCTGAAATTGCAGCAATCTTATTACTATTTAAAATTTCACTAGCAATATCAGAAACAAACATACAAGTATTTTGTTCAATACCTTTTGATGCTATACATAAAGGTTTATCACCAATATAATCTTTTACAAGTATTAATACATCACGTGTGAATGCAGTAGGAATAGCAAGTAATATAAATTCAGCATCCTTGCAAGCACTTTCCAAATCAGAAGTAATCTGAATTTTAGAATCTAGTTTAATTCCAGGTAATTTTGAGCATTCTCTAGAAGATGTCATAGAATTAGCTTCTTCTTCAAATCTAGTCCACATTACAACTTCATTATTATTTTCATTTAATACAGTTGCTAAAGCACTACCATATGCTCCAGCACCTAAAATACATACTTTCATTTTATCACCATATTTATTATATCTAAATCACAAGATATTATCAAGTAATGGTAAAAATAGGTAAAAACATCAAAGTACGATGCTGAACTTGACAAAAATAAAAAAATAAGTAAAATATAGACGCAGCGAAAAAATGTGGGCTGAAAAGGAGGAACAAAAATGGAAACAAAAGAGGAAAGAAAAAAACAAAATAAATTTGTTAACTTTTTATATGTTAATAAAAAAGAAATAGGAGCAGTACTTGGTAGTATTGCGTTAGTAATAGGTATAGGTTTAGGTGTAAGATCTTGTTCAGGTAATCATAGCGATAATGACATAAATACCGATATTGAGCAACCTGATAATAGTAATTCTAATAAAAAAGAAATAACTACTAAAGATCCTATTAAAAAAATCACAATAGGTGATGTAGATCAAGAAAAAAAAGAAGATGAATCTAATTTAGTTCCAGAAGAAGATGTAAATAAAACGGAAGAAGAGAATGAAAATTCAACAGAAAATACTAATCAAAAAAATTCGGAACCAAATTCAAATAATAAAGGAAATGATGATTCGGGAAGCAAAAAACCAAATAATTCATCAACTGATCAAAACCCAAGTAAACCTAATAAACCAAGTACACCAGAAAAACCAAGTAAACCTAATAAACCAAGTACACCAGAAAAACCAAGTAAACCAGATAAGCCAGATAAACCAGGTAAACCAGATGAACCAGACAAACCAGGCAAACCAGATGAGCCAGATAAACCAGGTAAACCAGATGAACCAGATAAACCAAAACCACATGTTCATTCATTGGTAAGTGATTATGAAGCCCATGATGAAAACGAAAAATGTGTTATCACAAGATGGCAAGTTTGTACAGATAGTAGTTGTCCAGATGGTGCGGGAACTCATTTAAATGAGTCTGTTGAAAGAACATCACACCAATATACAAAAATATCAGAATCAGAAATTGCCCCTGATTTATGGGAAATAACTGATAAATGTACTGTATGTAACCATACACAAAGTTATTTTATGGATTCTAGTGAATTGGGATATAGTCAAATATCTAATATAGAAACAGAAGAATATATTCTAGATTTCAGCACCAATACAGTTTATTTAAAAGAAGAAATAAACCCTATAAAAGAAAAACAAAAAACTTTAAGTTTATAAAATGAAAGAATAAGTGAGGTGGAAAAAATGAAAGGAAAAAAATGGTACCAAAAAATAAGTAATTGGATATTTATCGCTGTTTTATTAATACTTTTACCAATATTAGTTACCAATTTATACATTATGTTCCAAGCAAATAATGATAAAGACAAAGTACCTAATATATTGGGATATAAGCCATTTATCGTATTATCTGGTTCAATGGAAACAGAAATACGTGTAGGCGATATGATAATTACTAAAATGATTGATCCAAAAACTTTAAAAAAAGATGATGTAATCGCCTTTAGGGACCACGAAAATACAGTAACAACTCATAGAATTATCGAAGTTCTTGAAAAGGATGGAGAAAAATACTTTGTTACTAAAGGGGATAATAACGATTCTCAAGATGAGAACTTAGTAGAATATAAAGACGTAGAAGGAATTTATATAACTAGAATTCCTGGAATAGGAAACATATTCAATGAACTTGCAAAACCAACAACAATAATTATATTAGTACTTGGAGTAACAGTTATATTTATATTATTATTCCAAATTTCTAATAAAAAATTGAAAGAACAAGAACAACAAGAATTCTTAGAATATAAAAACCAAAAAAAGAAGCAAAAACCTAAAAAAATAAATCAAAAACGCGAAAAAGAACAAAAAAGACAAGAATTCATTAATGAACAAAGGAAATTCCAAGAACAAGAAAGACTAAAAGAAGAGCAAAAAAAGGAGCAGGAGCAGGAATTCTTAGAATATAAGAAAATGAAAGAAGAACAACGTAGATTAGAAGAAGAACAAGAATTTTTAGAGTATAAAAGAATGAAAGAGGAAAAACAAAGACAGCAAGAACGTAGAGAATTTTTAGAATATAAAAAGATGAAAGAAAAACAGAAAAATTCATCTAAAGAAAAACAGTTTAGTACTAATAACAATAGAAATCGTAATCATAATCATAAATATAATAAAAGTACTAAACCAAACGGTGTAAAAAGTTATAAAAATAATAAAAAATATAAAAATAACAGACATACATCGAAATAATTAAATTGTAGTAGACATTCTTAGGAGTGTTTACATAGATTTTAGGAAGTATCTATGATACTCCTAAGGAAATTAAAAGTATATTTAAGGA
>JAAWSW010000068.1 GCA_022801735.1 Bacilli bacterium
ATAGCACATTTGTCGAGAATGTGAAACTCGCATATTCATTATATAACATTTTTACGAAAAAGAAAAGACCATTGACTTTGTCAACAGTCTGAAAAAAATGCACAAAAAGTGCATTTTTTTTATTTTCTATGCAGGAATTTGATAGGTGAGTGCAGTACCATACAAATAAGGGGTAATGATTTTTTTAGAAAAGGAGTTATAGATTGAATTACTACAATGAAATAAAAGTTACATTAGTTAAAAATGAAATATATAAAAAGGCGAAAGACTATTCAAAAAATAAAAGTGATTTAAATAGTTATTCTGAAGTAGGAAGATTAATAGTAAATGCTTAGGGAGGAGAGTGAAAATAAACTTATTAAAGAGTATTTTGAAAAGTTAAACAAAGAATTCGGAAAATGATATTTACTACAACATATGAACTTTGTTATCAGTGACAAGTATATGCCTAATTTTTCTTTTGTATATATATAAAACATATTTTCGTGTTATAATTTAGATAACAAAAAAGGACAGGAACCCCCTGGGACCTGTCCAAATAAAAGAATAAAAAGGGGCTGGCTAGTTTACACTAGCGCCAATCCAATATAAATTGAATTGGTGATACATATAATACCACAAATATTTTATATGTCAATATAAAAATTAAATTTTTTTGGAAAAAGGTGAAACTTATTATGGAATTAAATGAAATTAAGGGAATTGGGATTAATACAATAAAGGATTTAAATAATCTAGGTATAAATAATGTTTTAGATTTAGTTACATATTTTCCTTTTAGATATGAAGTTTTAGAGAAGACAGACATGAATTCTGTTTGTGATGGTGATAGGGTAATTATTGATGGTATTTGTGAAAATACACCTAATGTTTATTATATTTCTCGAAAGTTAAATAAAATGTCTTTTAGAATTAATACTGGTGATAGTGTTAAAAAGGTGGTTATTTTTAATAGAGCCTTTCTTAAAAACAATTTAGTTCCAGGTAAAGAAATTATAGTTATTGGTAAATACGATATTAAGCATAATGAAATTAGTGCGAGTGATGTTAAGTTTGGATTATTGAAAGGTACAACTATTGATCCAGTTTATCATTCTTCTTATAAAATAAATAGCAAGAAATTTCATAAAATTATTAATATGGCTTTGGGAAAAGAACCCGTTTTTGATTATGTGCCGTCAGTATTAAATGAAAAGTACAAATTTATGGATAAAGGTAGGGCTGTTAGTATAGTTCATAATCCTACTAGTAAGCATTTACTTGATGAGGCTTTAAAAAAACTTAAATATGAGGAATTATTTTTGTTTATGCTTAAAATGAATTATTTAAAGAATAATAATAATAGTACAAATGGTTTAAAGCGAGATGTAGACTTTGAAGAAGTTGATAAATTTATTTCTACATTACCTTTTGAATTAACTGAGGATCAATTAAAAAGTGTTAAGGATATTTATAATGATTTAGTGAGTCCTAAACGTATGAACAGATTACTTCAAGGTGATGTTGGTAGTGGAAAAACCATAGTTTCTTTTATCAGTTTATATATTAATTGTTTGGCTGGTTATCAAGGGGCATTAATGGCACCAACAGAGATACTGGCTTTACAACATTATAATAATATTAAAAATTTATTTCCTAATCTTAAGGTTGCTTTGTTAACTGGTAAGTTGAAAATTAAAGAGAGAAGAGAAATACTTTGTGACATTAGAGAAGGAAATATTGATATAGTAATTGGTACTCATGCTTTAATTAGTGATGATGTTATTTATAAGAATTTAGGTTTAGTTATTACAGATGAACAACATCGTTTTGGGGTAAATCAACGTAGTAATTTGAAAAATAAAGGGATTACGCCTGATATTTTATATATGAGCGCGACACCAATTCCTAGAACTTATGCTTTAACTTTATATGGTGATATGGATATTTCAAGTATTAAAACAATGCCTAGTGGTAGAAAGCCAGTTAAAACTATTTTAAAATCTAATGCTGAAATTAAAGAAGTTTTATATATGATGCTTGATGAACTTAGAAAGGGGCATCAAATTTATGTTGTTGCACCTTTAGTTGAAGAGAGCGAAAATATGGATATGGAAAATGTTTATGAACTTGAAGAGAAAATGAATAAGGCTTTTGGCAAGGTTGCTAAAATAGGTGTACTTCATGGTAAAATGAAGGCTGATGAAAAAGATGACATTATGGATAAGTTTAAAAAATGTGAAATACATATTTTAATTAGTACAACAGTTATAGAAGTTGGGGTGGATGTTGCCAATGCGACAATGATGGTTATTTTTGATAGTTATCGTTTTGGGCTATCTGCACTTCATCAATTGCGTGGTAGGGTAGGACGAAATGAATTGGATTCTTATTGTATTTTAATAAGTGATAAAGAAACTCAAAGATTAAATGTGCTTACTAATACTAATGATGGTTTTAAGGTTAGTGAGGAGGATTTTTTATTACGTGGTAGTGGCGATTTGTTTGGACTTAGGCAAAGTGGTGATATGAGTTTTAAACTTGCAGATATTAAAAGAGATTATAATTTGCTGTTACAGGTTAAAGAGGATAGTAATAATTTTTTAAATAGTAATGATTATGTTAGTGATAAAAATCAACACATTAGAATTTTGTTAGAAAATTCTACAAATTTAGATTAATTTTTTATAAAATTTAATTAACTTATTGACAATTTATGGTTATTAATTTATACTTGTTTATAGCATAGATAATATCTATGCTGGGATGTTTACGGGTTAATGTGAACATTCTAACCAAACCCCCCTGAAGGAGCCACTAGAGCTCCTCTTTTTTTGCAGTTTTAAACAATTGACATTGCCACGAACAAATGTTATACTTTTTTTATGGAAGTAGTATGATATATATATAATTGATTTTGTAATTTATTTAATTCTTGAGTAATAAAAAAGTGTCTAATATATTTGGAGGGTGGTTTGGTGAAATGTCAAAGTGGTACGATAGACCTACAAAAATTTTAAAAATGGGTAAAGATATTGATTATGTAATGTGTATAGACGAAAATGGTAGTAGTAACAATTTAACATATGTTTTGAAACAAATATCAAATGATAGAGAAGTTTCTGAAGATGATAAATATTTCACCATTACTGGATGCATTTTCACAAAAGAGCAATATATGAATTCTAAAAAAATAATAAAATCTTTGAAAAATAAATATTGGGAAAATGGTGTTTTTTATGACAGAAAAATGAAGAAAGATAAAGCCGTATGTTTTCATTCTAGGGAAATAAGAAAGCATGATAATTGTTTTAATGATAAAATAATTAATTATGAGGAGTTTATGATTGAACTTACGGACGTAATGAAAAAGATAGAATGTAAAATTATTTCTATTAGTATTAATCTGTATGAATATTTAAAGAAAGGTTATACACATAATGTTTATAATGTGGCATTTGATTTTTTATTAGAAAGATATATTTATGCTACTAGAAATAATAAAAAGGGTATAATAATGCTTGAAGCAAGGGGAAAAGATGAAGATAAAGAATTATTAGAACATATTAGTAAAGTAATTAATAAAACTGGTACTAAAAAAATTAGTTCAAAAGAATTATTTTCTAAAATAGATGGTGTATATTTTAATCCTAAATGGAATGAAGAATATAGTTCTACTTATGTTGGACTTGAAATAACTGATTTATTTTCCTATCCAATACACAAATATGTTAAAAGAAATACAAAGGATAAGGCATTTTTGACTTTTGAAACAAAAATAGAAGGATATCCTAATTATAAAAATAAAGGAATAAAAATATTCCCTTAAATAAAAAATAAGAACTGGTTAGCCAGTTCTTACCGTCCGCGATACCACGAACCCCAAGCAAACTTAATTGCTTTTGACATAATTAATATAACAAATAAATTAATATTTGTCAATAACTAGTCATTACTAGTATATATAAAATTATTAAAGATATGCAACGAGGAGGTATAAATGAGTAAAAATAATGATAATAAAAAAGAGTACGAAAGTTTTAATCTATACTACATGAATTTAAATAAAGTATATGAAATATCTATGATGATTAATAATGTTGTTGTCTCATCTTATGAAAAAGAAACAGGTAATGTTACAACTAAAAAGAAATATAAAAAGTCTTCGTTAGAAGGAAAAATAGATTCTGAATATTTAGCAAGTATTAAATCAATTTTAGAAACAGGAAGCTCAAAAGAAAAGACATCTTCCTCGAAAGTAGTTGAAAAATTAGATGTAAAAACAACAAAATCTATTTTATTAAAAATGATAAAAAATAAAGCCAGTGTGGTAAATAACTTAGATGAATGTAAGGAGGGAGAATTAGTATTACTAAAAAATGTTAAATTATCAATTTTAGACAAGAGGAATTTAAGACAAATGTTAATTTTGAAAAGAGATGCTTTGAAAGGAATACAAGTAGAAGGAATAGAAATAAATAACATAATAAGCTCTATGATTAAAGACTACTCATATATTTTATCTGGGATTACGAGAAAAGAAAAAGGAAATCAACAATTTGTTATAAAAATTCCATTTGAAATAGAAAATGAGTTTGAAAACAATTACAATGTAGATGATATAATATTAGGGAATGTTTCAGTTATTGGTATATATAAAAATAAAAATAAAATTGAGGATATAGCAAATAATACTCTAAATTATTTTTCAAATAATGATTTTACTACACAAAATAATAATCAAAGTAAATTTACAAAAAGTAGCAAACAGGAAATATCAACTAACAATGATTTTGACGGTATTAAAGATGCACATTATATAGATGTCATTGGTATTATACAGGAAATAAAATTTAAGGATTGTATAAAATTGAATTTTTGGGATAAAATAAAACAAATCTTTTGGGGGAAATACGATGAGAAATAAGCTATATTATTATAGAAATAAAAAGGAATTTGACAAATTTTATCAAGAAAATAATCAAGAAATTTTAATATTTGAATTTATTGAGTCGAAAAAAGTAATTGAAGAGGGAACTCAAAATATTATTGATATAACAAATATGGTAGCTTTTGTTGATACGAATCAAGCAAATATATATTCTGCATTAATTAATTTACAAAATCTGAATGATGAAACTCAAATAATTATTAATAAAGATTGGTATGAAAAAGCACTTTATTTCTTTCCAACAATTTTTGATGAAGCAGTACCATTATTTGATGCTGAATCTAGTAATAAAATATGTTTAAATTCATTTAGAAGAGATATATTTTATTATAATGATAATCAATATGATGATTTATTAAAATATACTGAACAACATAAAATTGTACTAACTAATTTTGTAACTTTGCAAACATATAGTAATAATGATAATAAAATATTATTGGATATATCTAGTACTATAGCGGCCATTGAAGGTGCTTCCCATATAATTTATATGCTAGAACAATTTTTTCTTTCAATTGGAGAAAATATAATTATTATAGTTAATTATAATAAATTAGAAAAAGTAAAGGATATATTAAGATTATCATTTAAAGATTATAAAAGTATTTCTGAATTATATCCTGATATTTCTCATAATCTATATCAAACAGAAAATTTGGATGACCCTATTAGAATAATTGACTTAGATAAAAGAAAAATTGATGTCCTTTTTGAAAATATTAATAACAATTTAATAGGGCATCAAGATTTTAAATCTAATTTAGTCTCCCAATTAAAAAAATTTTTAACTTTAAATAAAATTGGTGAACGAAAAATTTTTTCAATGTTTTTGCTAGGAAAACCAGGCCTTGGGAAAACAGAAATAGGAAAAATTATTAGCAAAACAATTAATCCTGATTCTAAAATTATAAAGATTAATTTTGGTAATTACTCAAGTCAAGATGCTTTAAATAGTTTAATTGGTAGTCCCGCAGGGTATATAGGATGCGAAGGTGGAGAATTGGGTAAGAAAGTTCATTCTAATAAAGTTGGTGTAATAATTTGCGATGAATTTGAAAAAGCGGATTCAGAAATTAAGAATTTTTTTCTTGAATTATTAGAAGATGGCAGGTTTACTGATTCTCTGAGTAGAGAATATGATTTAAATGGTTATGTAATAATCTTTACTTCTAATATAAAAGATGAAAATGAATTTAAAAATAAAATGTCACCAGAGTTTGAATCTAGAATTAATTTAATTTGCGAGTTTATTCCATTAACAGAAGAAGAAAAAACGAAATATGTTAATTTTCAGATAAATCATTGTATAGAAAAAATGGAAAAAGAAGGAATAGATATAAAATTTAAATTAGAAGATATAAATGTAATATATAATGTATCTATATTGTATATTT
>JAAWSW010000069.1 GCA_022801735.1 Bacilli bacterium
TGGAATATATCTTAATTGATAAAAATTACGAAATAGAAAACGACACCTTAATAATAAATGATCAAAAAATAAAATTATATTTTGCTTCTAAACTATCAATTATTCAAACATTACTAGCATATAATATAGGAATAAAATGTAATATAAAAGAAACAGAAATAGTAGAAGCAATCAATAATTATAAACCCGTAGAAAATAGAATTCAAAAAGAGATAGCCTTTGGTCATAATATCATATTTGATGCTGATATTACTACCAATGAAAGAATAAAGCAATTAGCAAATAATTTTTATAATCCATGTTATCTAGTAATCAGAAAATTTGGTTCAGCAGAGCACAATAATCGTTTTGAAAAAGTTTTAGATAGTTTTGATAAATTTACAAAAGTTTTCGTTTTTGATGACGTTGAATATTTAAGTATATTAAAAAGTCATAAAAACGTTGAAATAGTAAATAACCATGATTTTATGAAAGACCTAAAAGGACAAATTATTTATCACTATAGTGGTTATTATCGTTCATTTAGACAATATGACGAAAAGAATTTAATCAATTTAGAAAATACAATTTATAAAATAATGAAAATGGAGGAAGTATGAAAAAAATATTATTAATTCATGGCTGGAATTATAGAAATTATACTAGCCAAACACAAGAAACAGACGCATGGCACAATAGACAAGAAATGGTAGGCGAATTAGAAAAAGATTATGAGGTATATAAATTAAATTTACCAGGATTTTGCGGACAAGAAGAACCTAAAAAAAGTTGGAATTTAGACAATTATAGCGATTATATAAAAAAATTCTTAGAAGAAAACAATCTAACAGTAGATTATATTTTAGGTTACTCATTTGGGGGAGCCGTTGCTATAACATATTATTTAAAATACGGAAAAGATGAAAGTATAATTTTAGTTTCACCAGCCATAATTCGTAATAATGATAAATCAAAAAAATTCATAAAAACCCCAAAAGTTTTTGATAAATTAAGAAGTGTATTAAGAGACTTCTATTTAATTCATGTAGTAAAAACAAACGAAATGGTTTATGGAACAAAATTTTTAAGAGAAACATATCAAAAAATAGTTAGAGTAGATTTAAGAGATAAAGTTACTCAAATTCCAAGTGATAAACTATTAATTATCTATGGAAGTGAAGACAAAATGGTAGATCCAGAAAACGTTATAAGTTACTTAAACGATGAATATAAAAAAAGAGTTCAAATGATAGAAGGTGGTGGACATAATATTGGAAGTACCCATCCAAAACAACTTGTAAAAACAATAAAAAACAAAATTAGATAATTAAGACTACGAAATATCGTAGTTTTTATTTTAAAATTATGATATAATGAAAATAGAGAAGGTGAACAAACATGAACAATAAAGGTTTTTCATTAATAGAACTTTTAGCCGTTATTGCTATACTAGGTGTTATTGCCCTTATAACATATCCAATTATTGGTGAAGTTCTTGAAAGTACAGAAAAGAAAACATTTAAATCAAGTGTAGAAGAACTTATAAATATAACCGAAATAGATTACAGTGAATATACAAGAAATGGCTCAGCCAATTACCTTTATAACGGAAACACTATCACTTGTGATATATGTACAAACGATATCAAATATAATGGTGAAATAGAAGAAGGCAAGGGCTCAATTGTTATCAATAATGGCAAAACAATTGCTGTAAATGTAGAAAGTAAATACTATACAGCAACACTAAACGAAAAAGGAAAAATTGAAATAAATAAAAAAGAATAAAAATTATTCTTTCACACTCTTAATATCACATAATTCAAAACGATACTCTTGATTAACATCAGGGTATTTTTCTTTATCAATTTTAGAAACAAACATATTATAAGGCCTTATATAAAGATTATTATCACCATACAGGGCTCTATAAACAACATATTTTTCTAAAGTTTCACTATGTGTTGCAATATCCAAAACCAAATAATAATCACCTTTAAAATGTTTATACACCTTATTACATATAACTTCCATATCATAACCTCCATATCAATTATAACAAAATAAAATAAAAATAGGAATAAAATCATTAAGCGTTAATATAATTAACTAGGGATGTACTAGGAGGGATAATAATGATAAATAAAAGAGGTCTTTGGTTTTTAACACTTTTCAGTTTGATTTTAGTACTTAGTGTATATTACATAACAATGCCAAGTGAATTACTAATGACCGCCAATAACGCAAAAACAAAAGAAGTGAGTAAAACAGAAAAAGTATCAAAAACCGAAGAAACAGAAAGCGCAGAACTAGTCGCATTAAGAGTAGAATCTGAAGAACAACTATTAGATGAAATAACCGAATTAAAAACAGTATTAACAAACGCTAAATCAAGCGCCGAAGAAAAAAATAAAGCATTTGAAAAAATGCAACAACTCAATCAAAATAGAGGAACTGAAGAGACTCTAGAGAAAAAAATAAAAAAAGAACATAATCTAACCGCATTTGTTAAAATAAACGGCAGTGATGTATCAGTTGTCGTTGACAGTACTAAACATACAAAAGCACTTGCCAATAAAATAATGCGTACAATTCAATCAGAATTTGATACACATGTAAGTGTGTCAGTTAAATTTCAAAAATAACTCTCTTTAGTAGAGTTTTTTTCATGCCTTAGGCATTTTCTCTCACTAATAAACACAAGGTGCATAAAATAATATGAGTAAATATAATCCACTTAGGCTTAGGAAGTGAGGTAAACATGAAAAAAGGTATTCTAACAAAAAGAGAACGCGAAGTATTTGAATTACTTATCAAAAATAAAGCAACAGGCGAAATTGCAGAAGAATTAAAGATAAGTGAAAAAACAGTTCGAAATCATATATCTAATGCAATGCAAAAACTTGGCGTAAAAGGTCGTGCTGGAGCCGTAGTAGAACTACTAAAACTTGGAGAACTTTCATTGTAAAAAGGTTAATAATAAACCTTTTTTTTCATATTATTTAAATAGGTGATATCATGCTAAAAAAAATAAGTATAAGAAAAATAGGTTTAACCACAGCCGCTTTATTCGCATTAACACTAATCTATCTATTGCCCAATAACAAGCAAAAACTAGATGTGAACTCTGAATTAGAATATGTTGATAGTTCAGTCATTACTAGCCCGATATTTTTAACAGACAAAAATAGTTATGTCGCACTAACTGAAGTAGCAGTTTCAGCAAACGCACCACTAGATAAAGCAAGAGAATTATTAAATATTTTAACAATAGGTGGCACAGATAGTAAAATACCTAGCGGTTTTAACGCTGTAATTCCACCTGATACTACAATTAATAGTATCAATTTAGACGAAGGTATATTAAAAATCGATTTTTCAGAAGATTTATTAGATGTTGATAAAGAATATGAAGAAAAATTAATCGAAACAATCGTATATACATTAACTTCAATAGATGGAATCTCAAAAGTAATAATATATGTAGATGGTGATATATTAACCAAACTACCAAAAAGCAACATTTACCTGCCAAGTACCTTAGATAGATCATTTGGAATAAATAAACAATATGAATTTACCAGTACAGACAACATAAACGATGTAACTGTTTACTATATTAACGAAATAAACGACAAATACTATTACGTGCCTGTAACTAAATATTTAAACGATAGTAGAGACAAAATAACCATAATCATAGACGAACTTACCACTAATTTTAACCATAATAGTAAACTCATGAGTTTCATGAACGAAGAAGCCAAATTAGTCTCTAGTAATATAGAAAATAGAAAAATAAGTCTTGATTTTAATTCATATATATTCGATGACGCCACTACAAAAGACGTTTTAGAAGAAGTAATATATACAATTTGTTTATCTGCAAAAGATAATTATGATATAGATGAAGTAGTCTTAACCTCAGATAACAAAGAATTTTATAAAACGTCATAAAATAGTTAAGTTAAAAAGCACTAGTACAATAAAGAAATAGAGAAACCAAAATAGTTTTCTCTATTTTATTTGCGCCAAAATCTATTGACACACAAAAAAAGATTATTTATAATTAAAAATGTGTTAATAGTACAGGGGGAGTAGTATGAGTAAAGTAAATGTAGTATTAGGTGTTTTTTATGGTGATGAAGGCAAAGGGAAAATAATCGATTATCTTTCAAAAAGTGCAGATTATGCAGTTCGATTCTCAGGCGGAAATAACGCTGGACACACAATAAAAGTAGACGGAGAAAAATTTGCCTTTCATCTATTACCAAGTGGCATTTTAAACGAAAATATAAAAGCCGTTTTAGGTAATGGTGTAGTCATAGATCCAAAAGTTTTAATAGAAGAAATAGAGAGTTTAAAAAGTCACGGCTTTCCTGTAAACAATCTATATATCAGTGATAAAGCCCATGTCATTTTTCCTTATCATATAGTAATGGATGGTATTTTAGAAGAAAATAGGGGCGAAAATAAAATTGGAACCACCAAACGCGGAATTGGCCCATGTTATTGTGATAAATTTGAACGTTGTGGTATTCGTATAGCCGATTTAATAGCAAGTAACTTTGAAGAACTATTAAAACGTAATGTAATCAATAAAAACAAAATAATTGAAGCCTACGGTCATGAGCCATTAGAATATAGACAAATATTAGAAGAATATAGAGAATATGCAGAAAAGTTAAAACCATATGTATGTGACACAACAAGCATGTTACATAAAGCACTAAAAAATGATGAAAGCATTTTATGTGAAGGTGCCCAAGCAACTCTATTAGACATTGATTTCGGCAGTTATCCATTTGTAACATCATCTAATCCAACAATAGGTGGAGTTAGTACAGGTTGTGGGATAGGCTCATCATATATTGGAGAAGTTTACGGAGTCACCAAAGCATATTCATCAAGAGTTGGCGAAGGACCATATGTAACAGAAGAAACTGGTGAAATAGGGGACTTGATTAGAGAATTAGGCCATGAATATGGAACTACAACCAAAAGACCCAGACGTTGTGGGTGGTTAGATTTAGTAGCCCTTAATTATGCAATTATGCTAAATGGTATAACCGCTTTAGCAATCAATCATTTAGATACAGTTGGTAAGTTAGATAAAATAAAATTATGTATTGCATATAACTACAACGGAAATATAATAACTGATTTTTCTTCAAACATAGATTTTTTAACTTCGTGTACACCAATATACGAAGAATTTGAAGGTAATTTTGGCGACATTAGTAATTGTAAAACCTTTGATGAATTACCAGAAAACGCCCAAAAATATATAAATAGAATAGAAGAACTAACAGATACACCAGTTAAATTTATCGGTACTGGTGCTGCTAGAGAAAATACAATAATAAGAGAAGAAAAACAAAAACAATTAATAAGATAACAAAAAGAGAACTATTTCGTTCTCTTTTTATCATGTTCTAAACTAGAAGTCATTTTATAATATGAAGCATAAAGATAATAAACATCCGCAATGTCACAAAAATCTTTTAATGCCTCTTTTTTATCATTCTCCTCAAAATAAGATAATAATTCATCCTTTTTATTTAATAGCACATCTGCATATTCACGCCAATAAGTTTCATCAAAATTAAATTCAATAGGTAAATGAGCGGCCTGAAATTGTGGATCATGTTTTGGCTCAGCCCTAAACAAATCTTTTTTCTTATCATGTACTCTAGTAAGTAATTCATCACTAATCAAAACAGAATCCTGATTTAAACTGTTTTCTATTTTACCATCATTTAGGAAACAAAAATACTTATTAAAACTTTCACTGGTAATTTGTTTATTGTTATTAGATGCTTTTCTTCTAAATTCAAATAACCTTTGGTCATTTGCTAAAGAACTAGAATCATCCGCCATTACTACAACCCCATAAACAAAAGGGTAGACACGCCTAAAAAAATTAGTAATATAATCAATCAAAATAATCTTATCAATATCCATACGAAGAGGCTCTAAGCGATTTATATATAATTCAAATAAAACCTCTTCAATATCAGAATCACTCAAATCTTTTAAATCAAATTTTTCTTTAGAACATTTCTTAATTTGTTCGAACATATCAAAAACTTCCAAAGTCTCATGTTCTAATACATTATAATCAGGTAACAAAGAATTTCTTTTTTCAAAATTCATCATAATCACTTCCTATTATTATAATATGATTATAACATATTAAATATAAAAAGAAAACCGTTGAAATATTTCAACG
>JAAWSW010000070.1 GCA_022801735.1 Bacilli bacterium
GGGGTATAATGGTAGAAAGATAAAATAAAGAACAATAACTATAATAAACATAAAGGTGGTAGTAATGAGAAGGAATAGAAAACAAAAGAAACAAAGAAAAATAGTAGTGTTAAGCATGATAAGTTTATTATGTATAATGACAATAGGATACGCAGCCTTTCAAACAAATTTAAGTATAAGTGCTAAAGGAAATATAGCAAGTAAAGAAATAACACCAAATGATTTAAAAAATAAAGTGGTAATTTCTGGTGATGGATTGTATAAAGATACGTATGAAGATAAACGATATATTTATAGAGGTACAAATCCTGATAATTATATTAAGTTTAATAATGAACTTTGGAGAATAATTTCGATTGAATCAAATGATACTTTAAAAATAATGAAAAATGAAATTGTTGGTATTAAATCTTGGGATACTACTGGAGCGACATTAGGTTCAAATGATTGGGTACGACCATCAGATATTAATAAATATTTAAACAATGAATATTATAATAGTTTTTCAACAGAAAGCCAAAATCAAATTCAACAAAATGAATTTAGTATAGGCCCTGCAATAGTTAACAATGAAGACCTAGTTGCCCAAATTGCTTCAGAAAATAGTGTTAAATGGTCTGGGAATGTAGGATTAATAAATTTAAGTGATTTTTTTAGAGCCAATACAAATACAGATAAGTGTGGTAATTATAAACTACACTACGATAATAAAGATATATGTAAAAAAAGCAATTATATAGTGCCATCTACTTCAATTTGGACAATCACGGTAAATCAAAACGATAATACTAGTGTATTCCGTATTGGAGCAGGTGGAAATCCTGGATGGGCACATGCTTTATATAACGATGCAGGAATAAATCCTACTGTTTATTTGAAATCTAGTATTAAACTATTTGGATTAGGAACGGTTGATAATCCATATATAATAAATAAGTAAAAGAACATATCAAAATGTTTTTTTCTTTACAATCTACGAAAAAATTGTCAGTCTTTGGAGAATGTTACTTTTTAACACTCAATAATATTACCATACGGCACTGCAAAATATGACCCTATTCGCAAAAGTGTAAATGAAAAGTTTTGCTAAATTAATACTAAAAGAATAAAAATTATTTTATTTATTCATACTATGAAAAAAAGTGTAAATATGTTAAAATGTTAATATAAAGGAGCTGTGATTTATGAAAAGAACAAGTTACGTAGATAGGTCAGGCAATGTAATAGACCATAGTTTTGAAAGTAAAAAAACTTTCTTAAGAATCTTTTTTGTAATAGGAACAATTCTTCCTATCGTTATCATAGGGTTTATCATATATACCATGATAGATAACAGTAAATGTAAAAATGTATACACAGTAATTGAAAATGCAACACATGAATATTTAAAAGATAAAGGGACAGTACCTACCTTTGAAGGAGAAAGTGAAACAGTTAAAATTGATAGATTATATTCAGGTAAATTTTTAAGTAGTGGTTATACTAACGATTTAACTTGTTCAGGAAAGGTAAAAGTCACAAAATATAAAAATGATTTAGTATATACAATAGATCTTCAAAACTGTAATACTTGTAGTACAGATAAGCGTTATAACTCTTGGAGTGAAGAAACAAAGTATTTTCCTGCTGGCAAAACAGTAATAGACGTAATTCCATACTATAATTATTATGAAAGACAAATATCTACTACAGATTGGTCTAGAGAATTTGAAGAAGATGAATTAGAAAAGAAAAAATCAAAATATGGTGTTAGAATGCCTAATGAAGAAAATATAGATAGAATGCCAGAAGTTCCAACTGAGGGAAAAATCGTAGAAGTACAATCAGCACAAAGTACTGAATATAGATATAAAGATAAACAATGGATGTGGTATGATATTCCTGGCAATTATTCAGAATTTTCCTCTGAACAACCTAGTGGATTTGCAAATAAAGATACATCAACAAAAATATACTCTGAATGGTCAGAATATTCATTAAATCATCCTGAAGAAAAAGAATATCGTGATATCCAAAGTGCTACAGGTTACAAATATTACTACGAAAAAGATGGAAAAAAAGTATATGCCAATAACGGAAAATATACAGCTCCTGAAGATGTAAATCAAGATAAATATAATAGATATGACGATGATACAAGTACATTATATAGATATCGTGATGCTAAATGGCGTTGGTACAATGGGCAAAAAAGAAGATATAGTTCATATCGCTCAACCCCAGCTAATGGATATCCATATCGTGATGTTGAAACAGAAAAGTATACAAGTTATAGTAGTTGGTCAAAACAAACAAGTATAACACCTGCTAACCAAAATTATAGACAAGAAGAAACAAAACAAAAGACACAATTACGTTATGTATATGAAATATTATCAATGAAAGTTTTAGATAAAGAAGTAAATCAAAAACAATTTATAAAGCAAACTGGTATGACTGCTCCAGAATTTGCTGCTTTAGAAAACTATAAATTAGAAATAACATATAAATTTAAATATAAGAAAAGATGATTGAAATAATCATCTTTTATAATGGAAAATCACTGACATCGGTATCAAATTTATTTGTATTTCGATTAATTTTATAAATAGATTTTAAAGCATCTAAAATAATCTCAGAAGAAATATCAGTCTCAAAAATATCTGATAAAGATAATACTCCAACAACTTTTTCACTATCAGTAATAACTAATCTTTTAATTCTATGTTTCTTCATAAGTTTTAAAGCCTCTAAAACATCTTTATTTTTATCAATAGTAATTACCTTTTGTGAAGCATAACTCTTAATATGTGATAATTGATTAGCCATATCACACACTAAGTCACGGTCAGTAACAACCCCATATAATTTACCATTTTTCATTATTAAAACAAAACCAACATCCCATACATTCATTAAATTAGATACAAACAAAATATTATCATCAGGATCACACATAACTAAATTTTTAGACATTATATCTTTTACTTTCATAAAATCACCTATTTATATTTTGGACTGAAAAAGCATGAATATTCATAAAATAAAGTATGAGTAAAATAAAATTAAAAAAACAAATAACTTTTAAACCAATAAAAAAAAGTCGCCTATTTTTAATAAGCATTATTTTAATCATGATAGTTGTTATTATTCTATTTCGTTTTATCAATACAAAAGCCTCACCACTAATAATGAATTATGCAGAATTAGAAGCAAAAAAATTATCAAGCATTATAATTAATAAAGCAATTTCTAAACATATTACCGAAAAAGTAAATAGTGAAGACATGTTCGAAATTACTAAAGATAATACTGGTGAAATAAAATCAATCGACTTTAATACAACTTTAGTAAATAAGTTTTTAACTGAAACTACTAATAGTATACAAATTAATTTAAGAAATATAGAAAAAGGAGATATAGATGCATTAGAATTTTCAGACAGTGTTTTAACCACCTATGATAAAGAAGATTTAGAAAAAGGTATAATATATGAAGTAAGTAGTGGTGTAATAATTGGTAATCCTCTTTTAGCCAATGTTGGGCCTAAAATTCCAGTAAAAATAAACTTGGTAGGAGACGCCACTAGTTATGTCTCAACAGAAGTAAAAAATTATGGTATCAACAGTGCCTTAATAGAAGTCTATGTAAATTTAAAAATAAGCGAAAAAGTTATGCTGCCATATTATAATAAAAATATTACTATAGAAACTAAAGCACCAGTCGCCTTTAAAATAGTTACAGGAACAGTTCCTAAATACTATTCAAATGGTCTTACACAACAAACGCCATCAATAGTAGTTCCAACCGAAGAAGAACAATTGAAGGATAAATAAAAATGTGTTAAAATAATATCATGAAGAGGTGATAGTATGAAATATAAAATATATAAAGAAACCACCTTTTTCCAAAAGCATAAAATGAAGTTATTGAAAATTGCACTAACTGGAACTATTATTATTTCACTAGTTCCTGGATGTACCAATAACTATGAAGAAACAACATATGATACAGGTACCCATCAAATAGTAGAAATAAAAAGAGATTTGGATTTTTTTGGTAGAGATGGAAAAGTTGGACTAACTGCCCCAGTAGGATATAAAATAAAAGATTATGATTATGATTTTTTTCAAAATCAACACCTATCATTTCAAGACTTTCTTTATGAAAATACTACACCAGTAACAGTAACAAACCCTAATGAATTAGGAACACCAGTGGAAAATGTAGAAAATTCAGAAAGTGAAATAAAAGAGCCATCTCAACATATAATTGCAGATACCAAAAGAGATATTAGTTTTTGGATAGGAAAACAAGAAACAAAAGCGCTCCACGCTCCAGATGGATATGAAGTAATGGACTATGATTACGATAAAACAGAGAACTTTGAATTTGAAACTATAACATATGTTAATAATGACAAAGTAAAAGTAACAGACAAAAATGATTATGGTACACCAGTTAATCCTAAGCCCAAAAATAATTCAAATATAAAGTCGCCAGGAGAACATATCGTAGTTCAAATAAATAGAAACTTTAACCCATTATTAGGTAAAGAAGAAATGAAATCTTTAATTGCACCTCCAGGATATAAAGTAATTGATTATGATTATGACAAAAACGATACATTTGAATTTGAAACAATTGTATTTGAAAATACAATACCAGTAGAAGTAGAAGATGAAAATGAATTGGGAACTCCATTAGAACCAGTAATACAGCAAGATAATAAAACCGAATTTATGCCAGGGGAGCACATTTTAGTACAAGTTGAAAGAAATATAGATCTATTATTTGGGGATGAAGGTACAAAAAAAATAGAATGTCCAGAAGGATATGAAGTAATAGACTATGATTATGACAAAACCAATATTTTTGATTTTGATACTATTATGTATGTTAATAAAGAAAAAGTAGAAATAGAAGATATTGATAAATTTGGTACTCCAATAAATACAAAAACATTATAAAAAGGAGAACATATGAAAACAATAAAAATAAATGAAAAAGAATTTGAAATTATAGAAGATTATCGTGAAGCCTTAGACAAAAATGAATTAGAAAGTAAATTAACTGAATATTTTGATGACTACGATTATATATTAGGCGATTGGGCTTATGGAAAACTTAGATTAAAAGGTTTTTGTACTAAGGAAAATAAACTCTTTAAAGATATAAACGATTATAGTAAAATAGAAAAATATATTAAAGATAATTGTGCTTATAATTGCAGATACTTTATTTTAAAAAGAAAATAATGAATCACTTTAAGGTGATTTTTTTCATGCGAAAATACTAAATCTGCATAAAAAAATATACGAAAAAAAGAAATTGGTAAATTACAATAAAAAAGAAGGAAATAGACATATGGATACAGTAGGATATAAATAGAAGATAAAAAAATATCTTCTATAAGGAATTTCGCTAAAAAGAAGTTTTAAGAAAGGAGAATAAAATGACTAAAACATTAGAATTCATAAAAGCCAGTAACGATGGCATATTTAAAACATTATTTGGTGATGAAAACAATAGAGACATATTAGAAAAACTATTAGAAGAAACCTTAAAAAGAAAAGTAAAAGTTCAAGAACTATTAATGCAAGATGTACCCAAAGAAAGTATAGAAGAAAAAGATAAAACCTTAGATGTCTTAGTCCTATCAAACGGAGAAAAAATAAATATAGAACTAAACATAGGAACTTATGAAGGATTATATAATAGAAATGCCTGTTATATATTTAGTAAATATGTAGGATCAGTAAAACCTGGAGGAAGTTATAAAGAAATGGATAACTTTATCCAAATAAATTTAACAAGTGGCTTATTAAAAAGTAAGCCAGTAGTATCAAAGTATGAATTAATAGATATAAAAAGTAAAGAAAGATTCATAAAAAACTTAGAAATCTATGAATATAACCTAGATAGGATAAAGGAGTTATGTTATAATGAAGGCAAG
>JAAWSW010000002.1 GCA_022801735.1 Bacilli bacterium
AAAAATATAGTAGGAAGTGCGACTAATGCAGAAGAGCCTTCATGGGAAGATTTAACTGCAACTTTTAAAACTAATTTAGTTAGTCCTGGTGATTCTATAGAGTATGATATAACAATAGAAAATAGAGGAAACTTAAATGCAGTATTAGATAAGATAACATTATCAGATTCAAATAATCCAGCAATTAAATTTACATCAAGTGGATTAGAGGAAGGCACTGAATTAAATGCTGGAGGGATTGCTACCTTAACAGTAAAAGTAGAGTATGATAATAATGTAACAAGTCAGCCAGAAAGTACAGAAGGAACATTTACTGTTACACTAGATTACTCACAAAAAGAAGGTAGTGGTGTAGTTAGTCAAAGTGCGGCAGAGATGTTAATTGCCACTGCAACAGATAGTGGAGATGGATTATATGCAGATGAATATGAGCCTGGAAGATATGTATATAAAGGAGCCAATCCAAACAACTATATAACATTTAATAATGAACCATGGCGAATTATTTCTGTTGAAGCAGATGGTAGTTTAAAATTAATAAAAATGAATAAAGTGGCAAATATGGCTTTTGATTCACAAGATAATAGAAATACAGGATATTGTGGTTTAGGTAATGCAACATCTTTTGGATGTAATGCTTGGGCAAAAAGTTCTAATTTGGTAAATGGTAGTTTATCAGGAGCAGTGGATAAAGATTCTGAAGTAAATACTTATTTAAATACAACATATTATAATAGTTTGAGTAATGATATTAAAGATTTAATTGTATCTCATAGTTTTGATGTTGGTCCTGTAGAGGTATTTAATGATAATCTTACAAATCAAATTTCGTCTGAGAAAAGTATTATATGGAATGGTAAAGTTGGAATGATAACATTCAGTGATTTTTTAAGAGCAAATTCCAATAAAAATCAATGTGGTAATTTTAGTTTAATTGGTGATAATTCAGAGGTTTGTGCTTCTACAAATTATTTATTATCTTTACCTAAGGAATCTAATGTATGGATGATTTCGCCTTCATATAATTCTGAATATGATGGATTTACATTCTCATCAAGTAATTTTGGTCCTGGAGATGGAGCAAAAAATATCAATGATATTTTACCAATTGTTTATATAAAATCAGATATTACATTATCTGGTAGTGGAACAAGTGCAGAAGAATATACTATAAACTAATATTTTATAACTATTAACGTAAATGTTAATAGTTTTTTTATTTTTCTTTTGAAAAATATTTTTAGTGTGTTATAATGGAAGAGAGCCGACCATACTCTCAGAGTATGGTTTTTGTTTTATGGGAGGTATTTATGACAAAGTATGTATTTGTAACTGGAGGGGTTGTATCTGGCTTAGGAAAAGGTATTACAGCGTCTTCATTGGCTTTATTATTAAAATCACGCGGGTATAAGGTGTTTATGCAAAAGTTTGATCCTTATATTAATGTAGATCCGGGAACTATGAGTCCATTTCAACATGGCGAAGTTTTTGTAACTGCTGATGGTTCAGAGACTGATTTAGATTTGGGACATTATGAAAGGTTTATTGATGAAGAGTTAAATTACACTTCTAATATTACTACTGGAAAGATTTATAAGACTGTTATTGAAAAAGAAAGACGAGGAGATTATTTAGGGGCAACTGTTCAAATTGTTCCTCATATTACTAATGAGATAAAAAATAAGGTTTATGAGGCGGGTATTACTAGTGGTGCTGATATTGTTATTACTGAAATAGGTGGAACTATTGGTGATATTGAATCACAATCTTTTATTGAATCACTTAGACAAATTAGAAATGAAAAGGGTAAAGATAATGTGCTTTTTGTTCATACAACTTTAGTTCCATTTATTTATGGGTCTGATGAACTTAAAACTAAACCAACACAACATAGTGTTATTGAACTTAGAAGTCTTGGTATTCAGCCTGATATGATTGTAACTAGAAGTCCTATTGTTTTAGATGATCATTTAAAAAGTAAAATTGCTTTATATTGTAGTATTCCTAAAGAAAATATTATTGATTCTGTGGATGTTAAAAATATTTATCAAATTCCAATTAATTATTATGAGCAAGGTGCGGATGAAATTATTTTAAAACAATTTGGAATGAAGGCACCTAAGGCTAATTTGAAAGAATGGAAAAAGTTAATTGAAACTACTGATAATTTAAGTAAAGAAATTGAAATTGCTTTGGTTGGTAAATATGTAGAGTTGCATGATGCTTATTTATCTGTGGCTGAATCACTTAGACATGCTGGATACAAGTATAATGTAAGAATTAATATTAACTGGGTTGATAGTGAGAAACTGGAAGGTAATGTTGATTTAAAAAAAGTGTTTAAAAATACTAAAGGTATTATTGTTCCTGGTGGATTTGGACAGCGTGGTGTTGAAGGAATGATTAAGGCGATTAAATATGCTCGTGAAAATGATATTCCATTTTTAGGTATTTGTTTAGGTATGCAACTTGCAGTAATTGAATTTGCTCGTAACGTGTGTGGTATTACTGAGGCTAATTCACGTGAATTTGATAATCTTTGTTCTGAACCTATTATTGACCTTATGGCTGAGCAAAAAAATATAATTAATATGGGTGGTACTTTAAGACTTGGTAATTATGATTGTAAAATTAAAAAGGGTACGCTTGCTTATGAAGATTATAAATCAGAGTGTATAAAAGAAAGACATCGTCATAGATATGAATTTAATAATAAGTATAAGGATATTTTAGAAGAAAATGGTATGGTGTTTTCTGGAATTAATGAGGCTAGTGATTTAGTTGAAATGGTAGAATTACCTAATAGAAAACATTTTATTGCTTGTCAGTTTCATCCTGAATTTAAAAGTAGACCTACTAAGTGTCATCCTTTATTTGATTCATTTATTAAAAGTAGTTCAAAGTAAAAAAATAATAGTTGTGAAATGTGTAAAAATCAATTATAATGGAAATATAATAGGAGGAAAAATATGACCCAAAGAAAGAAGAATAATATAATAATAGGAAGTTTATGTGTAGTAGTATTACTAATGGCAGTAGGATATGCAGCCTTTAGTAGTATACTAAACATAAAAGGAACAAGTAGTATTAGTAGTAACTGGAAAGTATTAATTACTAATGTAGATGAAAAAAATATAGTAGGAAGTGCGACTAATGCAGAAGAGCCTTCATGGGAAGATTTAACTGCAACTTTTAAAACTAATTTAGTTAGTCCAGGTGATTCTATTGAGTATGATATAACAATAGAAAATAGAGGAAACTTAAACGCTACATTAGATAAAATAACTTTAAGTGATTCAAATAATGAAGCAATCAAATTTACATCAAGTGGATTAGAAGAAGGCAGTGAATTAAATGCAGGAGATAGTGCAACTTTAACCGTAAAAGTAGAGTATGATAATAATGTAACAAGTCAGCCAGAAAGTACAGAAGGAACATTTACTGTTACATTAGATTACTCACAAAAAGAAGGTGGCGGAGTAGTTAGTCAAACTGCTGCTGAGAAATTAATTGCCACTGCAACAGATAGTGGAGATGGATTATATGCAGATGAATATGAGCCTGGAAGATATGTATATAAAGGAGGAAATCCAAATAATTATATAACATTTAATAATGAAAGTTGGAGAATTTTATCAGTAGAGAATGATGGAACATTAAAAATTATGAGAGGTACAAGTATTGGTAGTAAGGAATTTGATTCACAAAATTATAGAGATGAAAATAGTAATGGTGCAGGAGGAACATACTGCGCCCAAAGTAGTTATGGATGTAATGCATGGGCAATAGTTGATAATTTTGAAAATAATAATATATCAGGGACTGTATTGAGGGATGCTGAAATAAATACATATTTGAATGAAAGTTATTATTCATCATTAACAGAAACTGCACAAATTCAAATTCAAAGTTATAATTGGGATATTGGACCAGTTGCAGGTAGCGGAGAAAATGGTGCGTTTAATTTGTCTTCTATGGTTACTAATTCTAAAAAATATTTGTGGAATGGTAATGTTGCTTTATTTAGTCCTATTGACTTTTTAAAAGCCAATAGTAATGTGGATAAATGTCTTACTTCTACAAATATATCGTCTGGTGAATGCGATTCTACAAATTATATAAGTGTTATTGTTAAGAAGTTACCTAATCAATCTATAAGGATGCTTTCTCCATATTTGTGGGATGCTAGTTCTGTATGGTATTTATATGGTGTATATGGTGGCGTAGATCTTATGAGTTCTGCAGCACGTGTTAGTGTTGACATTTTTCCAACACTTTATCTAAAATCTAATATTTCTTTAGATGGAGAAGGAACAAGTTCAAATCCATATACAATAGTTTCTTAAAATTATATATTTTGTATTAACAAATAATAATAATAAAAACCTCAGTATTAAACTGAGGCTTTTTTATACATCTTTTTTATTTTCAAATATTTTATCTAATCGTTCATCGGGATATTTTTCATCTAAAAATACTTCTATTTTATTATTTGGTGCTATTCCTTGTTTTCTTTCATATTGTCTTATGCTTGCAGATATTGAAATAACAGCGTCAACTATTATAAATACTAGTAATAATACAGTAGTGATATTACCAATTTTTATTGGTGTTTTTTCTATGCCTTTTGATAAGTATGGATAGATGATTTTGGTAAATATAATTCCTAATATTCCCCAATAAAACATATAAGTTAAACTTGTTCTTCCGTTGAAGTTAAATGGTTTATTACTGTAATCCCATGATATGGTTCCAAATATATATTCTTGAATTATTGAGCATATATATTCACATCCACCACCCAATAGGGCTGCTCCTATAAATATCATAAAAACATTTTCTTGTTTGTTTAAAAATAGAGCAAATATGGCAGCACCAAATCCATAAACAGGATTTAATGGACCATATATTAAACCTCGTCTTGAAACTAAATCGCCAGTTTTTAAAAATGTTAGAAACATTTCAAAGATGCAGCCGAAAATACAACCGATAATAAAAATCCAAAATATTTTTTTCCAGCACATGCCTTCTGCAAAAACTTTTTTTTCTTTCATACAACCACCTTTTGTTATAGGATATGGTATATGTATAAAAAAGTATAAATCATACAACCATAAATCATTTTTAGTATATCTATTTTTGAATTTGATGTCAAACCTGTATTTATTGTATAAATTATGTAAGTTTGGTATAATCTAAGTATATAGTTGGTGATGGTATGAAATACTTGGGAAAGATAATGAACTTTTTGACACATAGAGCAGTGCTTGGAATTTTATTATTAGGTGTACAATTGGTTTTGCTTACTTTAATGTTTTTACATTTTAATGTAACTTTTGTTTATTTTTATATTTTTAGTTATATACTAGGAATTTTAATGAGTCTTTATATTATTAATGGCAATACTAATCCTGGTTATAAAATGGCTTGGCTTTGGATATTTTTAGTTTTTCCTTTGTTTGGAATATTATTTTATTTTATATTCGGTGGGGTTCAATTAAGTAAGAGAGAAAAAAATAAATTAAAAGAAATTTATGATCATCAAAAGAAAAATTTAATTCAAAATGATGATGTTGTGGATGAACTTAAGGTTTTAAATTTAGAGGCATATAATCAGGCTAATTATATTACTAAGTATTCACTTTCTCCAGTTTGTAAGAATACAGAATATGAATATTTTAAGATAGGTGAGGAATACTATAAACGATTACTTGAAGAGTTATCAAAGGCTAAAAAATATATTTTTATGGAGTTTTTTATTGTTGCTTCGGGTAAGATGTGGGATAGTGTTTTGGAAATATTAAAACAGAAAGTTAAAGAGGGAGTAGAGGTTAGATTTATGTATGATGATTTAGGATGTATTATGTTACTTCCTAATCATTATTATAAGACTTTAGAAAGTTATGGAATAAAGGCTTGTACTTTTAATCGTTTTATTCCTATTTTGCGTAGTAAATTTAATAATCGTGATCATCGTAAGATTGTAGTTATTGATGGTTATGTTGCTTTTACTGGCGGGATTAATTTAGCCGATGAATATATTAATGAAATTGAAAAGTATGGTCATTGGAAAGATAATGGGGTAATGCTTAAAGGCGAAGCCGTTTATAATATGGCTATTATGTTTATGTCGATGTGGGATTTTGTTAATGGGTCTAATTATAGTTATAGTAAGTATAGGCCTGATGAAAAGTATTTACAGACTATTTGTGATGATGGTTTTGTAATTCCATATTGTGATAATCCATGGGATCATGAAGCGGCTGGTGAAACTATTTATCTTAATTTGATAAATAAAGCAAGTAAATATATTTATATTACGACACCTTATTTAATTATTGATAATGAGATGATGACATGTTTATGTATTGCGGCTAAAAATGGAATTGATATTCGGATAATTACACCTAGTATTCCTGATAAGAAAATGATTAATGAGGTTACTAAGGCTTATTATGATGAACTTATTCAAAGTGGAGTTAGAATATTTGAATATGAACCTGGGTTTATTCATGCGAAAACTTTTATTGTTGATGATGAATATGCAACAGTTGGAACAGTAAATCTTGATTATCGTAGTTTATATTTACATTTCGAAAATGGTGTATGGTTTTATAAGGCTAGTATAATTGATGATATAAAGAAAGATTATATGGAAACTTTAGAAAAATCTAAAGAGATTCATTTGGATAATAAAAAGAAATTAAATAGAATTCAAAAATTGAAAAGACAAATTTTAATGGCGTTTGCGCCACTGATGTAAGGAGTGATTTTATGAAAAAAGTATTTGTTTTAGGAATTTGTGTGTTTATGTTATGTGGATGTTCAGTAACTGAGAAATTTGAATGTACTGTTGAAGGTAAGAATGCGAAGATAACTTTAAAAGATGGAATGATTAGTAGTTATTCTTTGGATGGTCTTAAAATGAGCAGACAAGAGATTGATGAAATTAATGGTGAATACTTTACTGGAGTTGCTTCGCCTGAAGATGGCAGAAGAGCACTTCAAAATTATGTAGCAACATCTAATGGTAGTTGTAATATGGGTGACTAGATATGAAGGCATGGAAGTATGTTTTATTAGTTTTTAGTGTGGTTATTATTGTTTTTGGAATATTATTATTTTTAGATAAAGGTGATAATGTTAAACAAAGGAAGCCTTTGAAGGAAGAGATTAAAGAAACTAAACTTAGTTTAGTGATGGTTGGAGATGCACTTCTTCATAGTTCTGTTTATAATGATGCTTATAATAATGGGGTATATGATTTTACTAATCAATTAGAGTTTATAAGTCCTATTATTAAAAATTATGATTTAGCTTTTTATAATCAGGAAACGGTATTAGGTGGGACTGGTATTGGTTTATCTGATTATCCAGCATTTAATTCACCTCAGGAATTTGGAGATGCGATGATTAAGTCTGGCTTTAATATTATTAATTTGGCTACTAATCATACATTAGATAGAGGTGAAAAGGCTATTTTGAATCAATCTGCCTATTTTAAGGATAAGGATGTTTTAACTGCTGGAAGTTATAGTTCTTTTGATGATGCTTCTAAGATAATTATTAAAGAAAAAAATGGAATTAAATATGCATTACTTTCTTATACTTATGGAACTAATGGAATAAGGATTCCTGCAGGTAAAGAGTATTTGGTTAATTTATATAGTGATGAGCAGGCTAAACGTGATATTGAAGCCGTTCGTGGGAAGGTGGATTTACTTTTAGTTTCTATGCACTGGGGGGTAGAATATCGTCATGAACCTACTAGTGAGCAAAAAAGACAAGCAGAGTATTTATCTTCTTTAGGGGCAGATATTATTATTGGAACTCATCCTCATGTTGTAGAGCCTGTTACTTATATAGGTGATACTTTGGTTATTTATTCTTTAGGTAATTTTATTTCAGCACAATCTACTAATAATGATTTTAATACTATGGTGGAACTGATGAGTAGTGTAGATGTTATAAAGACTACTAAGGACGGTAAAAGTTCTATTAAACTTGATAATTTGAATAATGAACTTTTATATAATTATTATAAAAAAGGTGGAGGTAAGTGGTATAACTTTAGAGTTATTCCATTTAGTCAAATGAATACTGAATATAATAGTGAATATAAAAGGTTATATGATAAATATGGAAAAGTAATTAAGATGTATGATGAAAATATACCTTTAAAGGGCATTTCTTAAGTGAAATGCTTTTTGAAAATAAGGATTTGACATTTAGAGAAAATGTGTTAAAATATTGGACCTTTGAAAGGAGAATGTATATGACTTTATATGAGGAATATGAAAATGGACTTAATCCTGTGGTATATACTCAAAGAGCATATAAAAATTTGGTTCGTGCGATTTTATTAACTGCAGATGCAGAAGATTTATATGATGAAAGAGATATAAAAATAATTTGGGAGGCTATACTGGATAATGGTGATATTGTATTTATTACTGAAAAAAATGGGGCTAGGGATTTAGTTAGAAATTCTTTTAAAATGTATGGGGATTTTATTGATTCTAGACTTTTAGCCATGATTCGTGATTATAAAGAGGAAAGCATTTTTGATTTTCTTTCTATGCACCTTTTCAAAAAGGAAATAACTAGAGAAGACGATAGAGTGCTTCAAAGCCATTTTGTTTCTTCAAAGGATTCAGGTTTTATGGACTGTGCATCTACTACTGGAATCAGAAGAAAAAATAATGAGGATTTTACTGGTTGTTTAGTGTCTTCTTTAAATGAAAATATTAAATTATTAATAGTATGTGATGGAATGGGCGGATTTAATAATGGGGCTGAGGCTTCTAAAATAGTGGCAGAAGAAATTATTAATTGGTTTAACTCTTATGATTTTAGTTTAGGTTTTGATAATATTGAAACTGAAATTCAAAAGATTATAGAAAGTGCGAGAACTATTATTAAGAAACACTACTTTATGTCGGGAACTACACTTACGTTTGCTCTTGTAGGTGAGAGGGAAACATTTATTTGTAATGTTGGTGATTCTAGAGCATATATAATAAAAGATGGAAGTTTAATGCAGGTAACTAGAGATGATTCTGAGGTATGGGAAAAATTTTATGACCGAGAGAATCCTAATGATTTATATTCATATAAAAAAGATGATTTGAGATTTTTACCTGGTAATAATGTTCTTACTAGTGCAGTTGATGATTATGTGGTGCCACCAGTTTTGAATACATTTTATATTTCTAATAGTTTATATGATAGTATTTTACTTACAACTGATGGAGTGACTGATATATTATCTGATGAGACAATAATTAGAATTTTTAATGAAACTGAAGATAAAGATATTTTAGATAAACTTTTATATGAGTCTTGTTATGGAGATCCAGACTTTCCACCAACTAATTATGATGAATTTTTGCATTCTATTTTACCTGGAAAGGATAATGCTTCAGGTGCGGTTTATATAAAGAAAAAATAAAAATTAAATAAAAACTTGACAAAGTTACAAAAATAGTGTAAATTATGTAGCAAGTCACAGAAAGGAAAGATTACAATGAAATTATTCCAAGTTAACAATCGCAGACGCTTAAGTTAGTACTTGACTGAAACGATAAAATGATCGTGGATGCAAGTACTGTTTGTGTTGCTTGTATCTGCGAGGGAATAATTTAGTAATTAATTATAGACCCCATGCTTATACAGGCATGGGGTTTTTGAATATAAGAGGAGGATATTATGAATAAATTAGATGAAATATTAATATTACTAAAAGATTTAATAAATTATCCTGGGGTTTCTAAAGATAAAGAGGCTACAAATAAATTATTAGATCAAATAAAGGAAAGTATACCTGCTAACTTATTTGTTAAGAAACATGAATTTGATGGCTTTGGTTCTTTGGTTATTTCTAATACTCGGGATGATGATTTTGATATAGTTTTTTGTACTCATATAGATGTTGTACCATGTGAAGAATATAAGTATACAGAAGATGAAAATAATGTTTATGGCCGTGGCGCGGTTGATATGAAAGGTCAGGTAGCAGTCCTTCTAACTTTATTTAAACATTTGGATACTTCAAAAAAAGTTGCTTTATTTATTACTAGTGATGAGGAGATTGCTGGTAACTGTGCGAAACAGTTAGTGGAAATATATCCGAATATTAAACTTGCTATTATACCTGATGGTGGAAAGGATTTTAATTTTATTTGTGAGGAGAAAGGTCAACTTCAAATAAAATTGTCTGTTCAAACAAAATCTAGCCATGCTTCACAGCCTTATAATGGAGTGAATGCAATTACAACTTTGTATGATTGTTATTTGAAATTATTAGAGAAATATCCACTTCCTAAGAGTTCAGATGATTATAAAACATCAGTTACTTTATCTAAATTGGTTGGTGGCGATGCTTTAAATCAAGTTCCTGGATATGCTGAAATGTATTTAGATATTAGGAATGTGGCTGATGATAAGCATGATGATATTTTGGATTTGGTTAAGGAAATTAATTCTGAAATAAAAGTTGATATTGTAACAGCAGGTATTGCATTTACATCTGATATAGAAAACGAAAATATAAAAGAATATTTAAAGGCTTGTAAGGATGTTTTAGGTTATGATCCTAAGATTGTTAAGACTGAGGCTACTTCGGATGCAATTTACTTTTGTGCGAAAAATATTCCAACTGCCCTTATGAATCCTATAGGTGATTATCCACACTGTCCAAACGAATATGTAAATAAAAATTCATTATTAGATTTATATAAAATTTATGAAAAGATACTTAAAGAAGGAGTGATAAAATGATGAATGAATTATATAAAACAATGAAACCAATATATTTAGAAGAAGGAGTTATTAAACCAATTGTTGAATTTGAAGAATTTTCAGATATAATTGAAGTTTTTACTGAACCACCATATGGTGAGCCTTTAACTTTAGAAGATAAACAAGAAGAATTTGCTGGATATGTGAATCATGGACTTGCTTTAGGATATTATAATTATGAAGGGGAAATTATGGGATACATTGGTCTTATGGACGAAGTTGAAGATGAGCATAAGGAATATTTTGATAAAAATATTGACCTGATAAAACCTTTATATGTGTATGGGGTAGCGACTAAAAGTAAATTCCGTGGTCATGGTATAGCAACTGTTTTAATTGATGTTGTTAATTCATATGCAGCAAGTAATGATATAGACTTTATTTACTGCAGAATAAACCATAAAGATTCTATGTCTGAGGCTATTTTCCGTAAGAATGGATATACTGATTTATATCAAGATGGAGAAGTAGTATTCCAAGATATTTCTGATCAAGCATTTAGAATTAGTGAGAAAACAGATCCAGAAGGTAATTTAAAGAGATTTTTACTTACATCTATTACTGAAAAGGGTGAAGAATTCTTAACATTAACTGGTTCTATGGCTGGTAAAGGAAGTCAAATTGAAGAAGAAAAAGTATTTGTGTTAAAATAATAATTTGAAAAGAACTATTAAAGTCCTTTTTCTTTTGCAGAAAAATATAATAAATTGACTTTTTTGAGGAATGATGTTATAATTTTCCTAGAAAAAGGAAATGGTGTATATGAATAATTATGATAAAATTTTAAATTATGCTAGAAAGAATAACGGTTATATTACTACAAAAGAAGTAGAGACTTTAGGAATTAATAGGACATTTTTAACTAATTTAGTAAATAATAACAAAATTGAAAGAGTCGGAACTGGTATTTATAAGTTATTTGAATATCCAATTGATAATTTTTACATTATGTCTACAAGTAGTAAAAATATGTGTTATTCTTATGCTACAGCTTTATATTTACATAATTTATCTGACCGAATTCCTCTTGTTTATGATGTTACAGTTTTATATAACTATAGTGGCAATTTATTAAATAAAGATAATGTTTTATTAAGATATGTTAGTGAAGATGTTTTTGAACTTGGTATGACTGATGTAAAAACAGTTAATGATTTAACTGTTAAGTGTTATGATGTAGAGAGAACACTTTGTGATATTATAAAGGATAAGGATCGTATGGATAGAGAAATATATTCAAAAGCATTAAAAGAGTATGCTAGAAGTAAGAACAAAGATCTTTTAAAATTGGTAAAATATGCTAAAAGACTAAATATTGAAAAAGAGGTTGTGGAATTGATGGAGGTGTTATTATAGATGAATAGTGATAAATTAAATGCTATTATTAAGAAAAAGACTAATGGTAACAATAATCTATCACTTCATTTTCATCAAATGTTTTTCTTTGAGCATGTATTAATGAGACTTGAAAAAAGTCAGTATAGAAATAACATTATTTTAAAGGGTGGAGTTTTACTTTCATCTATAATTGGAGAAGATTTAAGAACTACCAAAGATATCGATGCTACTTTAAAAAGTGTACCTTTAAATATGGATTCTATTAGAGGTATTTTTGAGGAAATATTATCTATTGATATAGGTGACAATGTTAATTTTGAAATTACTAACATCAAAGATATTAGGTTAGAAAATGAATATGGTGGATTTAGATTAAATATAGAAGGTACTTTTTATAATATTAGAACTAATTTTTTTCTCGAAGTAACTACTGGAGATGTTATTACACCTAGGGAAATAAAATATCAATATAATTCAATATTTGAAAATAAAAAAATTAATATTATGGCTTATACGATAGAAACAATCATTGCAGAGAAATTTGAAAGTATTATTAGTAAGAATATATCTACTACAAGGGCAAAGGACTTTTATGATTTATATATGTTAATGAGCAATCATAAAAATGAATTTAATAATAAAAATTTATTTAAGGCAATAGAAAATACATTTAATAGAAGAGGCACAAAGTTTGATATAAATCGTTTTAAAGAAACAATAGAATTGTTGGAAGATAGCACTATTTTAAAAAATATTTATATAGAATATCAAAGAAAATTAGAGTATACTAAACAAGTAAAATTTGAACAGACAATTAAATCATTAAAAGAAATTGCAAATATATTAGAAGATAATTTTGTAATGTCTTAATAATTGTATTTAAAGGAACTAATAAAGTTCTTTTTTCTTTGTCTAAATTTTATGGTTTGTACATATACTTAACTGGTGATGCCGCATATGTTTTTTAAAAATATACATAGTAGGATGAAGGTTGTATTATTTGGTGTTATTATTTTATTTGTGGTTATTATTGGTAAAGTATTTTATATTCAAGTTATCGACTATGATAAACTTAATAAATTTGCGTCTAATTTGTGGAGTCGTAATTTACCAGTTAAGGCTGATAGAGGAATTATATATGATAGGGATGGGGGAATTTTAGCCGATAATATTACGACAACATCTTTAGTGGTTATTCCTAATCAAATTAAGGATAAAGATGAAGTGGCTAAAAAATTATCTTCTATATTACATGTTAGTTATAAGGAAATTTATCGTCATATAACTAAGAGAACTTCTATAGAAAGAGTCCATCCAGAAGGAAGAAGATTATCGTATGAGGTTGCTGATAAAATTAGAAATTTAAAATTGGATGGGGTTTATTTAGTTAAGGAATCACAAAGATATTATCCATTTGATACTTATATGTCTCATACTTTAGGGTATGTTGGTATTGATAATCAAGGGCTTAGTGGACTGGAACTTATGTATGATAAATATTTAACGGGTAAAGATGGGGCAATTAAATATTATAGTGATGCTAAAGGTAATAAACTTGATTTGAGTGAAATTTACGAAAAACCACAAAATGGTATGAATTTAACTTTAACGATTAATAAAGATATTCAGGCTTCGGTTGAAAGGGAACTTGATAATGCTGTTACTAAATATAAGCCAGATATGGCCATCGCTTTAGTTATGGACCCTAATAGTGGGGAGATTTTAGCAATGTCTTCAAGACCTAATTTTTCTTCTAATAATTATCAAAAGTATACTACTGAAGAGATAAATCGAAATTTACCTATATGGGCAACTTATGAACCTGGAAGTACTTTTAAAATTATTACACTTGCAGCGGCTTTGGAAGAGGGGAAGATTGATTTAGAAAAGGATACTTATAATGATAGTGGAAGTATTAAGGTTGAAAATGCAAATTTACACTGCTGGAAACATGGTGGTCATGGTCATGAAACTTTTTTAGAGGTTGTAGAAAATTCATGTAACCCTGGATTTGTTGTCCTTGGACAGAAACTGGGGAAGGCTAAATTATTTGATTATATTAAGAAATTTGGTTTTGGTAGTAAAACTGGTGTTGATTTAAATGGTGAAAGTTCGGGTATCTTATTTAATTTAAGTAAAGTTGGTCCTGTAGAACTGGCAACAACGGCGTTTGGTCAAGGTGTTTCAGTGACTCCTATTCAGCAAGTAACAGCAGTATCAGCGGCTATTAATGGTGGTATTTTATATAAGCCTTATATTGTTAAAAGTATAAATGAGCCTGAAACTAATACTGTTATTAAAGAGAATAAAAAGACTGTAGTTCGTAAGGTTATTAGTGAAGAAACTAGTAAAAAGGTTAGATATGCACTTGAAAGTGTTGTATCTAATGGAACTGGAAGAACTGCTTATATTGATGGTTATAGGGTAGGTGGAAAAACGGGAACTGCTCAGAAGGTTAAGGACGGCCATTATTTGGATAATAATTATATTTTATCTTTTGTGGGCTTTTTACCAGCTGATGATCCAAAGGTAGTGGTGTATTTTGCGATTGATAATCCTAAAGGAGTTCAGCAATTTGGAGGAGTTATAGCGGGACCTCCTGCTAAGGCAATTTTAACCGATTCGATTAAGGCACTTAATATTGCTAAGCCTAGTGGTGGAATGGAAAAAGAGTATCAATATACTGATAAGAAATATAAAAATGTTCCAGATGTTGTTGGACTTGATAAGAGTGAGGCAGTTAAAAAACTTAAGAATTTTAAGGTTGATGTAGAAGGCTCTGGAAATTCTGTTGCATATCAATCTCCAGAGGCTGGCTCTAGAATTTATGAGGGTGAAACTGTAAGAATATTTACTAATTAAAGGAGGAATTAATATGGTTACTAAAGCACTTATGGCAATGATGATTGGTTTTATCTTTTCTGTACTTTTAGCAATTATTTTGATTCCAATTTTAAAAAAGTTACATGCTGGTCAAAATATTAGTGTGTATCTTCGAAATACACATAGTTCTAAACAAGGTACTCCAACGATGGGGGGACTTATATTTGTAATTCCAACTTTGTTTGTGGTAATGCTTTTAATTTATTTGGATAAAATTCACTTTAGTTATACTTTGTTAATTATTTTATTTACGTTTGTGAGTTATACTTTAATTGGTTTTATTGATGATTATTTAATCGTCAAAAAACATGATAATAAGGGGCTTAGTGTGGCTACTAAACTTTTACTTCAGACGGTTGTTGCAATTATATTTTTCTATTTATTTATGAAGGGTGGAAATGAACCATTACTTTGGATTCATTCTTTGCATTTTAAGCTTGATATTGGATTCTTTTATGGTTTATTTATATTATTTGTTTTGGTGGCATCTAGTAATGCGGTTAATTTAACTGATGGTTTAGATGGTCTTGCTGGAGGATTATCGGCTATTTGTTTTGTTACTTTTGGAATTATTTCTTTTGCATCTGGTTGGCTTAGCGGTTATGAAGATATTGCGATTATGGCGTTTGTGCTGGTGGGTTCTTTACTTGGTTTTTTGGTATTTAATGTTAATCCAGCGAAAGTATTTATGGGGGATACTGGTTCACTTGCTTTAGGGGCAACTTTAGGTGCATATGCAATAATGACACGTCATGAGGTTTTACTTGTTCTTATTGGTTTTGTTTTTGTTATAGAGACTTTGAGTTGTATTATTCAAGTTGTTTATTATAAATTTACACGTAAAAGATTTTTTCCAATGACTCCTATACATCATACTTTTGAAAAACTTGGGATGAATGAAAAAAGTATTGTTAAATTATTTTGGTTTATTGGTATGATTTTTGCTTTAATATCACTATTTTATGGGGTGATATTATGAGAAAGATGAATATTACTTTAGTTATTGCGGTTACAGTGTTATCTTTGTTTGGACTTCTTATGGTTTATTCTTCTTCTTATGTATGGGCTGAATATAAATTTGATGATGCTTTTAAGTATGTTAAGAATCAAGGTATGTTTTTGATATTGGGTTTGATTTTAATGTTTGCTGTTAGTAAAGTTCATTTTGAAAAGTATTATAAGTATTCTAATAAGATTTTTCTAGTGTGTTTTATTTTACTTGTTTTAGTTTTATTTGTTGGGACTGAAAGAAATGGTAGTAAGAGTTGGTTTGGTATTGGTTCTTTTGGTATTCAGCCATCTGAGTTTATGAAACTTGCTATGATTATTTTTACTAGTAAGTATTTATATAATAATAGGAAAGATATTAATAATATTAAGAAGGGTGTCATTCCTATTTTAGGACTTACTTTGGTTGTGTTTGCTTTAATTATGTTACAACCAGATTTTGGTACTGGACTTATTTTAGTTATGGGGATTATTGGTTTATTATTTGTTGGTGGAGTTGATTTGAAGTTTTTCCTAAAAATTGGTCTAGTGGGAGTAGGAGGAATTGTGGCCTTAATAGCCGCTGCACCTTATAGACTTAAACGTATTTTATCGTTTTTGAATCCTTGGGAAGATCCTTTGGGTAGTGGATTTCAAATTATTCAGTCTTTATATGCGATTGGTCCAGGGGGATTATTTGGTTTTGGTTTAGGTGGCTCTAGACAAAAACATTTTTATCTTCCAGAGCCGCAAACAGATTTTATATTTTCAATCATTAGTGAGGAATTTGGGTTTGTTGGTATTTTAATTGTGGCGTCTTTATTTATTACAATAATTGCGCTTGGAATAAAGATTGCTTTAAAGTGTGAGAATTTATTTGGGAAGTATTTGGCTTTCGGAATTATTTTTGAACTTGGTTTTCAGGCCCTTTTAAATTTAATGGTTGTTGTTGGTTTAATTCCTGTAACTGGTGTAACACTTCCTTTTCTTTCTTATGGGGGATCTAGTTTGATGATTACATTAATGAGTATTGGAATTATTTTGAATATATCAAGACATCAGAAATGATGTTTTTTTCTTTTTCTTGCAGGAATTTGGTACATGAATATCGTATATTATATGTAGGGGTAATTTAGAAAGGATAATTATGAATGAATTAGAAATTTTAGATGATATAAAAATAGAAAATATGATATATGAAATTAGGGGCAAACAGGTGATGCTTGATAGTGATTTGGCAAAACTTTATAAGTGTAAAAATGGAACTAAGGAAATAAATCAAGCAGTTAAAAATAATGTCGAGAAATTTCCTGAACGTTTTTCATGGATTTTAACGGACAAAGAATATGAGAACTTGAGGTCAATTTTTTTGACCTCAAGTTCGAAAAATAATTATGGTGGTAGAAGATATAAACCAAGAGTTTTTACTGAACAAGGAGTGGCTATGCTTGCAACTGTTTTAAAATCTAAAACTGCTACAAAGGTCAGTATAGCAATTATGGACGCTTTTGTAATTATGAGAAAATATATTTCTAATAGTTTATTAGAACAAAAATATATAAATGATTTAGTATTACAAAATACAGAAGATATAAAATTATTAAAACAATCCTTTTCAAAGTTTGAAGAATTATCAAATGAAATATATTTTGATGGACAAATTTATGATGCCTATTCTAAAATAAAAGATATTTTAAGTATGGCTAAAAAGGAATTAATAATTATAGATGCTTATGCAGATAAGGTGGTACTTGATATGATTAAAGATCTTTCAGTTAAAGTAACTTTAATTGTTAAAAATAAAAGTTTATTAACTAAAACTGATATTAATAAATATAATAGTCAGTATAGTAATTTAAATATTATTTATGACGATTCTTTTTATGATAGATATTTTATAATTGATAATGATATTATTTATCACTGCGGAGCATCTATTAATCATGCTGGTAGTAAAACTTTTTCTATTAATAAATTAGAAGATGAAATTGTAAAGAAATCTTTAATAAATAAAATTGGCGATACTATTTATAATTTTAAAAAATAATATGTTATAATGAGTTTGAGGTGTTTGCATTATGCAGAAGGTAGTTGTAATTGGTGGGGGTGCGTCTGGTTTGGCTGCAGCTATATATGCGGCTAAATCTGGTAATGAAGTTACTTTGTTAGAAAGAAATAGTAGTGTAGGTAAAAAAATATTAATTACAGGAAATGGAAGATGTAATTATTTTAATGTTGATCAAAGTTTAAGGCATTATCATTCTAGTTGTCCTTCTTCTTTGTCTGAAATAATTACTGATAATAATTTAAGATTAATATTAGATTTTTTTGATAGTATAGGTATTGTACCTAAAATAAAAAATGGTTATTATTATCCTAATTCTAATCAGGCAGTTAGTGTTAAGGAAACATTACTTTTTGAGTGTGAATTATTAGGGGTTAATGTTGTTAATGATGTTTTTGTAAGTAGTATAATAAAACATGAAAATAAGTTTATTATTAATGGAAATATAGAGGCGGATAAAGTTGTTTTGGCAACAGGTTCTATGGCTTTGCCTAAGACTGGTTCAGATGGTAATGGTTATGCTTTGGCATCATCTTTTGGACATACTATTATTAAACCGCTTCCTGCTTTGGTTCAACTTATAGGTGATGGTAAGTTTTTGAAGAATTGGAATGGGATTAGGTGTGATGTTAAGGCTTGTTTATGTGAAGATGGAAAAGTTGTTTTGGAGGAAACTGGTGAGATTCAATTAACTGATTATGGTGCTTCAGGAATATGTATTTTTAATTTGAGTGGAAGATGCGCTAGAGGAATTGATGAAAATAAGAAAGAAGAAATTATTATTAATTTTCTTCCTGATGTTTTAGATTTTATATCATTTATGGAAATGCGAAATAAAAAGGTTAGAGGCAGAAATTTGGGTAAACTTTTTGATGGTTTACTTAATTATAAGTTAGTAAATGTTTTACTTGATGTTGCCAGCGTTTCAAAAGATAAAATGTATGATGAGTTATCTGATTTGGAAAAAGATAAATTAAGAGATGTGATATGTGAATTTAGATTAAAGGTTAGAGGCACTAAAACTTTTGATAATGCACAGGTATGTAGTGGTGGTATTCCTTTAAATGAGGTTAATTCTTTAACTATGGAATCTAAAAAGTGCGAAAATTTGTATTTAACTGGTGAATTATTAGATGTAGATGGTAATTGTGGGGGTTATAATTTAACTTTTGCTTTTGTTAGTGGGATGCTTGCTGGAAAGGATTTAAAATGATTAGGGTTAGAGGTATAAATGTTTCATATAAATTAGATACTGAGGATGAACTTTTAAAAAAGGTTTGTAAGAAACTTAATATTAAAAGAAAAAATATTGACTTTTATGTTATTAATAAGAAGTCTTTGGATGCAAGAAAAAAGGATAATATTCATTATGTTTATGAGGTTGATTTATCTTTAGACAATGAGGATGAAATAATAAAATCTAATATAAAAGATGTTTTTGTTAAACCAAATGAGGATTATGTTTTTAATATTACTGGGACTAGGGTGTTAGATCATCGTCCAGTTGTTGTTGGTAGTGGTCCTGCAGGTTTATTTGCTGCGTATATGCTTGCTGAATATGGTTATAGGCCAGTAGTGGTTGAACGCGGAGAAAAAATGGAAGACAGAATAGAAACGGTTAATAAATTTTGGGAAACTGGTAGAGTTAATGTTCATTCTAATGTTCAATTTGGTGAAGGTGGTGCAGGTACTTTTTCTGATGGTAAGTTAAATACTTTAGTGAAAGATAAAAATTTTAGAATGAAAAAGGCGTTTGAGATTTTTGTTTTAAATGGTGCGCCTGAAGAAATTTTATATTTAAATAAGCCACACATTGGAACTGATATATTGAGTGAAGTTGTTGTTAATATGCGAAATAGAATTATCGAAAAGGGTGGAGAATTTAGGTATAATTCTTTGGTTACTAATATAATGCTTAGTAGTGATAGAATAGAGGGCGTTATTATTAATAATGATAGTAAGATATTGTGTGATGTTCTTGTTTTAGCAATTGGTCATAGTGCCAGAGATACATTCCATATGCTTTATGATAGACACATAGAAATGAAACCGAAACCTTTTGCTATTGGTGTTCGTGTGCAGCATCCACAGGAAATGATTAATATGGCTCAATATGGAACTAATGAAATAACTGCAGATTATAAACTTACTTATAATAGTAATGGACGTGGTGTTTATACTTTTTGTATGTGTCCAGGTGGATATGTGGTTAATGCTTCCTCAGAGGAACGAAGACTTGCAGTTAATGGTATGAGTTATCATGATAGAGATAGTGGTAATGCTAATAGTGCAGTTATTGTTACGATTGGTCCAGATGATTTTGGACATAATCCTTTTGATGGTGTTAGATTTCAAAGGATTATTGAACAAAAGGCTTATAATGCTTGTAGGGGTAAAATACCTGTTCAATTATTTAAGGATTTTATGAATGATGAGATTTCTACTGGATTTGGTAGTATTGAACCAAAATTTAAAGGCAATTATGGGTTTGCTAATTTGAATAAAGTTTTACCTAAATATGTTAGTGCTAGTTTGAAAGAGGGTCTTTTAGCATTTGATAAGAAAATTCCTGGTTTTGCTGGTGATGATGTAATTATTGCAGGTATTGAAAGTAGAACTTCTTCACCAGTTAGAATTTTACGTGATGAAAGTTGTGTTAGTAATATAATGGGAGTATATCCATGTGGTGAAGGTGCGGGATATGCAGGTGGTATTACAACTTCTGCTATGGATGGTATTAAGGTAGCAGAGGCTATTGCGGCTATTTATAAACCATAAATATTAATTGACTATTATTTATATAGTTAGTATAATGTAATTATAGTAGGGAGTAGATAAGGAGTTGTTTTTTATGTCAAAAATTAGTAGGAATAAAAATAAACAAAAAAAATTAATATTAGTATCTGCTTTTAGTTTGCTTTGTATATTGAGTGTAGGATATGCAGCCTTCCAGACTGCTTTAAATATAACTGCTAAAGGAAATATTTCAAGTAAGGAAATTGAGTCAAATGATTTAAAAGAATTAGTAGTGACTAGTGGAGATGGTCTTTACAAAGATACTTATGAAGAAGGAAGATATATTTATAAAGGTGGTAATCCTAATAATTATATAACTTTTAACGATGAACTTTGGAGAATTGTTTCTGTTGAAAGTGATGGAACGTTAAAAATAATGAAAAGTAGTATTATTGTTAATTCACAGTGGGATACTGATGGATTAAACAATTGGGAAAGACCTTCTGATTTAAATACATATTTAAATAGTGATTATTATAATACATTGTCGGAGACTGCAAAGTCACAAATACAAACACATTTGTGGTATGTAGGTGGGGTACATTTCGATGTTGGAAGTCTTGAAGGGATGATAAATGAAGAAAAATCAGGGACTTGGAATGGCAAAATTGCTATGGTGAGTGTAAGTGACTATTATAAAGCAAATAGTAATGTTTCGTTATGTGGTGATTTTGATTCAGAACTTAATAATCGTAATGATGGTTTCTGTAAGACTACAAATTATATGTTTACAGCGGAAACTACTACAGATAATTTAGTTTGGATGGTTTCTCCTTGTGCTAAAAATTCAAACTATGTTTGGTTTGTGAATATGGAATTAGGTTATGCTGGGGTTGATGGAGCGCAACTTAATCATGGCTTGTTACCTGCCGTTTATTTAAAGGCTGATATTAAATTATCTGGTGAGGGAACAGAAACGAATCCATATACAATAAATTAAGATTTCAATATTGAAGTCTTTTTTGTTATAATGTTTATGGTGGTATATATGAAAAAGAAATATTTTATTATATTAATAATTATTATTGTATTTGGATTTATATTATTTAATATTTTTAATGGTAAGGGATCTGAAGTTTTATCTTATGGTGGTATTGAGGTTACATATGATGTTCCTGATGAATATAAATTATCTTCTAGTACAAGTTTTTCTAAAACTTATATAAATGAAAATAATTATAATGTGCTTCAATATTCTATTTATTTAGCAAATGTTTTGGATACTAAGGAAATGGATAAGAATATTGTCTCTGAAATGCGTGACTCAGGTGAATATAAGGACATTAATGATAAAGAATTTGATTTAAGTGTTGATGGAAAGAAGTTAAGTGGTTATAAGTATAATACTTTAAAAGGTGATGATAAATCATATACTGTAATTGCTTATTATCCTAAGGGTGATTTTACTATTGTTATAAGTTTATCTAGTACAGGTGAGTCGCTGTCAACTGATGATATCAAAAATTTGATTATGGTACATTAACTTGACCTTTTTAGTTCTATATTTTATAATTATTATGGTGAATGATATGAAAAAAGGATTTACTTTAGTTGAATTATTAGGTGTTATTGTAATATTAGGTATTATTGGGGTTATTACTGTTCCTTTAATTATTAGTGTTGTTAATGATAGTAAAGATAATGCGAATGATATACAAGAGGAAACTATTAGAAGAGCGGCTAAGAATTATATTCAATCACATGTATACACTTTACCAGAAGAATGTGAAACTGAAAGTGGCTGCATGCTTACAATTAAACAACTTAAAGATGCTGGTTATTTAGAAGAAAAGGATTTGAAGAATTCAAAAACTGATGAGGTTATAGCAGATGATATTACTGTAAAGGTATTTAAATCTAATAATAAGTATAAATATGAATATCCAGTAAAATAAAACTTTTCAATTTGAAGAGTTTTTTTGTTGCAAAAATCCTAAATTTGCATAAAAAAATAACCCAAAAAGGGAAATTAGTAAATTAAAAGAAGGAATTAGGTATATGAATGCAGTACTATACATATGAAGGTAAAATACCTTCAAAAAGGAATTTCGCAAAAAAAGAATAAAAAGTGGTTTTAGTCACATAGAAAGTGAGGAGAATAAATGACTAAAACTAAATGTACCTGCTAAAAATGGTAATGTATTTTATAAAGCGGGCGCTGACGGAATGTTTAAGGCTATATTTGGTGATGAACAAAATAAACTTGAAATTGCCAAAAATATGCTGTTAGAGGATATTGATATTGAAACAATATCAAAGGTTACCAATTTGTCAAAAGAAGAGATAGAAGGTTTAAAATAACTTTCTGTCTTTTTAAATTTAGTTATACATGTTATAATGAATTTGGTGATTACTTATGTTTTATAGTTCAGTGCAAAATAATAAAATTAAAGAATTGGGAAAACTTAATACAAAAAAATATCGTGATAAAACAGGATTGTTTTTAGTTGAGGGGGAGCATTTAATTGTTGAGGCTTATAATTCTGGTTATTTAAAAGAGGTTTTATTGCTTGAAGGTAATAGTATATCTTTAGATGTAAAAGTTAATTATGTATCTGAAAGTGTAATGAAATTTTTATCTTCTTTAGATACACCAACAAATATGATTGGTGTTTGCCATAAAAAAGAAAATGAAATTAAAGGTGATAAATTATTAGTTTTAGATGATGTGCAAGATCCTGGTAATTTAGGAACTATTATTAGAAGTTCGGTTGCTTTTAATATAGATACAATTATTTTAAGTGAAAAATGTGTGGATATTTATAGTCCTAAAGTTTTAAGAGCCAGTCAAGGTATGGTATTTCATATTAATTTTGTTATTTGTAGTTTGGCTGAAACTTTGATGATGCTTAAGAATGATGAATACCAAGTTTTGGGAACTAGAGTAACTTCTGGAAATGATTTAAAAAGTCTTGAAAAAAAGAAAAAATTTGCTATAATAATGGGCAATGAAGGAAACGGGGTTAGACAGACATTACTTGATTTATGTGATGAATACATATATATCAAGATGAATCAAAATTGTGAAAGTTTAAATGTAGCAGTGGCTACAAGTATTATTTTATATGAGTTAGATAAGTAGGTGATAAAATGTTATTTTTAGGTAAATTAGTAAATACTCACGGTATTAAGGGTGAGGTTCGAATCTTATCTGACTTTAAATATAAGGAATTAGTATTTGAAAAAGGAAAATATTTATATATCGGTGATGATAAATTATTAATTAATTCTTATAGGGTTCATAAAGGCTATGATATGGTAACGTTTGATGGTATTAATGATATTAATGATGTTTTAAAATATAAGGGTAAAAAAGTTTATATTAAAAAAGATGAGTTTGAATTTCCAGGAATATTAAATGAAGATTTAATTGGTGTGAGTGTTTATGCTTCTGATAAGTTAATTGGTAAGGTTAAGGACATTTATAAAAATGTAAATCAAGAGTTACTTATTTTAGATAATGGAACGATGATACCTTTTGTAGATGAATTTGTTAAGGGTGTAAGTAAGGAAAGAATAGATATAAATTTAGTTAAGGGGTTAATAGATGAAGATTGATATTTTAACGATTTTTCCAAATATGTTTGATGGGTTTGTTAGTGAATCTATTATTAAAAGGGCAATAGATAAGGGCCTTGTAGAAATTAATGTTCACAATATAAGAGATTATAGTACTGATAAACATAAAAGAGTAGATGATTATGGTTTTGGTGGCGGACAAGGTATGGTTCTTATGCCACAACCAATATTTGATGCTGTAGAGGTTTTAAAGACAGATGAGTCTAAAGTTATTTTAATGACACCACAAGGAGTACCTTATAAACAAGAATGTGCTTATGATTTATCTTTAGAAAAACATTTAATTATTATATGTGGTCATTATGAAGGTTTTGATGAAAGAATAAGAACTCTTGCTGATATGGAAATAAGTATTGGTGATTATGTGCTTACTGGTGGAGAAATTGCTAGTATGGTAATTACTGATAGTGTTGTTCGTTTGATTGATGGAGTTATCGAAAGAGAGTCACATATTAACGATTCCTTTAATAATAATTTATTAGATTATCCAGTATATACAAAACCAGCCAATTTTAGGGGCATGTGTGTTCCTGATGTATTATTATCTGGACATCATGCTAATATTGATAAGTTTAGAAAAGAAGAAAGTTTAAAAAGGACTGAGGAGCGAAGACCAGATTTGTTAGAAAAGAGATGATTTTATGAAACGTTATATTTGTGAAAAGGAAAGCATGGCATTAGTATCTTGTGATTTTGATGACACAAAAATTAACGGTTTTAAAGTCAAACCTAAAAATAATATAGAATATGAAGGCATTGAAGTTAGTACACTTACAGTAGTGGAACCTAATTTAATTTCTAATGTTTTAAGAAGAAAGACTAAGAGGAAACTAAATGCTTACTTACAATTTTTAGTAGATTCTTTTGATGATGATACTTCTTCTGGTGACTTGGCTTTAGTACTTGATGATGTTAAAAGATATAGAGCAATTATTATCAATAAGTATTCTAAATTTTTAGATGTTAAATTTATTAAGGAATTATTGCTTCGTGTAACATTTATTGAAGAAGAGTTAAAAATGCGTATGCATGAGTATAATAAGAGTTTAAGTAGTTATATGGGAAAAGGAAGATGAAAATATGCAATAGCACTTGCATATTTTTATTATATATGATACAATTTTCTATGTCGTGATCCGCTGAGACCTATTATATTTACTTATGATCATAGAATAGACAAAGGAGAGATAGAGATGAATATTATTGACAAAATTACTAAAAGTCAAATAAGAACTGATTTACCTGAATTCCGCGTTGGAGATACTGTTAGAGTAAACGTTAGAATTGTTGAAGGTAAAAATGAAAGAATTCAAGCTTTTGAAGGTATCGTAATGGCTATCCAAGGTGGTGGCGTTAGTAAAACATTTACAGTTAGAAAAATTTCTGGTGGTGTTGGAGTAGAAAGAATTTTCCCATTTAACTCACCAAAAATTGAAAGTCTATCAGTTGTTAGACATGGTAAAGTAAGAAGAGCTAAATTAAATTATTTACGTACCCTTAAAGGTCAACCAAAAATTAAAGAAAAAATGTAAGGCACCTTGCCTTATTTTTTGTAGGAGGGGCTTATGGAAGAAACTCAAGATAAATCAAAGAAAAATATATTTAAGGAATTATTACCTTATGCAATAATTATTTTAGTTGTAGTTTTGATTAGAACTTTTATTATTACACCGATTCAAGTAGATGGTTCTTCAATGTATCCTACTTTAGAAGATGGTGAAATTCTTATTTTGAAAAAATATGATAAGTCTTATGATAGGTTTGATGTTGTTGTATTTAATTATAATGGTAGTAGACTTATTAAACGTGTTGTTGGATTACCTGGGGAAACTATTGAGTATAAAAATAATAAACTTTATGTAAATGGTAAAAAGGTAAGTGAAAACTTTAATAGAAGTTCTGATACCATGGATTTTAAATTAGAAGATATTGAGTGTAAAAAAATTCCTAAGGGTAAATATTTTGTAATGGGTGACAACAGAAATAATTCAACAGACAGTAGAATTATTGGTTTAGTGGATGAAAAAGATATTAAAGGTTCTACTAATTTAAGTATTTTTCCATTTGATAAAATAGGAACAATTAATTAGCCATTTAGGCTAATTTTTGTTATAATTAGGTGTAGGTGAACGGTTAAAATGAAAAATAGGACAGGAGGTATTTATGAGTAATTTTTATGAAATTAAACCGGTTTTTCATATTAGTGATGAGAATATAAAAATGATAAATCGTATTGAAAAAAAATTGTTAATGGTTCAAGTACCTGATGATACTAAAAGAAAAAATTTAAAAATAAAGTCAAAAGTAAGATCTATTTATTCTTCACTTGCTATTGAAGCGAATTCTTTATCATTAAATTCGGTGTCAAATATTATTGATAATAAATTAGTATTAGGAAATAGAAAAGAAATACAGGAAGTAAAAAATGCAAATGAATTATATGAAAATATTGGTGAATATAATTATTTAAGTGAACAAGATTTTTTAAAAGCCTATGTTATTATGATGAAATTTTTTGATGATGATAATGGTGGTTATCGTAATCATGGCGAAGGTGTAAAAAAAGGTGATAAGATTATTTTTATGGCACCTGATTCTTTACTTGTTCCATCTTTAATGAAAGGTTTATTTAAATTTGTAAATGATAACAAGGATAAATTGCATCCAATAATTTTGTCTTCTATTTTTCATTATTATTTTGTTTTTATACATCCTTTTACTGATGGTAATGGTCGGATGGCTAGATTTTGGGTAAGTTTAATGTTAACAAATTATAATTCAAAATTTGAGTATATTCCTATAGAGGAAGAAATATATTTGAATCAGAAAGAATATTATGATTCAATATCAAGTTGTCATACAAATGGAAATGCGAATGAATTTATTAGTTTTATGTTGGAAACGATTGAGAGTGTTATAAATAAAACTACCCAGGAAACTACCCAGAAAGTAAAATTAAATGACAATCAACAAAAAATAGTTGATTTAATTAATGATAATCCATCTATTACTAGAAATGAACTAGCGGATAAACTTGATATAACTTCTGACGGTGTAAAGTATAATTTAAGTAAACTTACAAAAAATAATGTTATTGAAAGAATAGGCCCAGATAATGGTGGTTATTGGAAAGTTAATATATAATTAAAAAATTAATAAATTTGTTAAAATAAATTAATTAGCCATTTAGGCTAATTTTTGTTATAATTAGGTGTAGGTGATTTTGTGAGTTATGAATTAAAATGCGCAAATGAAAGCGATATATCTAAACTTATAGACTATGAATTAAAAACTATTTTAGAATATGCAGATAGCCTTTCTGAAAATGAAACTAATGAAATAAATGATTATGTAAAAAATAATGTAAAGGATAAATTATCAAAATATAAAATTATATGTAATGATAATAATAAAATAGGCTGTGTATTAATTACTGATAATAATGATGGTATTTCATTAGATGAGATATATCTAGAAGAAAATTATAGAAACAAAGGTATAGGAACTGATATAATTGAAAAATTAATATCAGAAAATGATATTGTTTATCTTTGGGTTTACAAATTGAATGCAAAAGCAATTTCTCTCTATAAAAAATTAGGATTTGAAATTATAGAAGAAACAGAAAGTAGATATTATATGAAATATAGTAGATAAAGAAGGTGCTGAATTATGGAAAGATTTTTCTTAGAGATTCCTACAATAAATAGAAAACAAGAAGCACTAGATTATTTAGAAGAAAATGTTAAATATAATTCTGATTTAAATGGTATAGGTGGAATGGATAGTTGTTTAGAAGGAATGACTTATGAAGAATGGTTATCAGAACTTGAAAAGAAAGAAAATATAGAATATGGAAATCAAATAAATAGATGTTCTTCAAAAACATTTTTTGTAGTAAGAGAAAAAGACAATAAAATAGTTGGTATGGTAAATATTAGATATAATATTTCAGATGAGAAACTGAAAACTTGGGCATCTCATATTGGATATGGTATTAGACCTACTGAAAGACGAAAAGGATATGCTAAAATAGCATTATATTTAGGATTGTTAGAAGAACAAAAAATTGGCGAAGAGAGAATATTGTTGATTTGTGATGTTGATAATATTGGTTCAAATAAGACAATTCTTGCTTTAGGCGGGGTATTAGAAAAAACAGATCTTTATAAATATGATAATATCATGACAAATTACTATTGGATAAATGTGAATGATTCTATTAAAAAATATTATGAACATTATAGAAATTATATAAAAATTGATTCTATAATACATAGGTAAAAGGAAGTGAGACTAATGGAAAAAAACAAAGTAAATATAAATTGGTATCCAGGACATATGGCTAAAACAAAAAGATTAATTAGTGAACAAATTAATTTAATTGATATTGTTTATGAGGTTGTTGATGCTAGAATGCCTATATCTTCAAAAATTATTGATATTGAAGATTATACTCGTAATAAACCTAAGATTATGATTATTAGTAAGACTGATTTATGTGATAAGGTAGAAACTGATAAATGGATTAAATATTATGAAAGCAAAGGGTACTATGTTTTACCTATGAATTTAGAGGGTAATGTTAATATTAAACCACTTATTTCTTTAACTGAAAAGGTACTTGATGAATATAATCAAAAACGTGCTGATAAAGGAATGATTAAAAGAAAGGCTAGGGTTTTAGTTGTTGGTATTCCTAACGTGGGTAAAAGTACATTAATAAATAGGCTTGCTGGTAAAAAGGTTGTGAATATTGGTAATAAGCCTGGTGTTACTAAGAATTTAAATTGGATTAGGGTTAATGAGAATATTGAACTTTTGGATTCTCCTGGTATTTTATGGCCTAAGTTAGAAGAAAGTAATGCATTTAATTTAGCAACTTTTACGGCTATTCGTGAAGAGATTTTACCACTATATGATGTTGTTGAATATATTTTAAGAACTTTGGAAAAGTATTATCCAGAAGTTATTAAATCAAGATATGGGATAGATGAATTAAATGATGATATTATTTGTGATTTAGAAGAAATTGGAAGAAAAAGAGGATGCCTGATTAAGGGCGGTGAAATTGATTATGATAAGGTAATGGCTTTAATTATGGGTGATATTAAAAATGGTTATATTAAAGGAATTACTTTTGATAGATTTGATGAATATGAGGATCTAAATGAATAAGGATGAAATCATTTCTATATTAAGAAAGTATAATTTTAACACCAATGATTATATTGTCTTATCGACTGGTGCGATGGTAATTCATGGTATTAAGGAGACTGCTCATGATATAGATTTAGCAGTGTCTTCTAAATTTTATAATGAGTTAATTAAAACTTATGATTGTGAATGTTACTTGGAATATCAAATTAATGGTAAAAGTATGAAGGTGTATTCATTTGATGTTTTTGATTTTGGTGAAGATTATTTTGATACTAGTAGTATTAATTTAATTGATGGTATTCCTGTTCAAAGTATTAATTCTATTTTAAAATTTAAAAAATCTTTAAACAGAGAAAAAGATATTAAAGATATTCAGTTAATAGAGGAGTATATAAATGATAGTAGATAATTCTTTAGTTTTGGCTTATTTAGGCGATGCAATATACGAAGTTTATATTAGAAAATATTTAATTAGTAAAGGTATTTGTAAGGTTAATGATTTACAAAAAGAGGCTGTTAAATATGTAAGTGCGAAATCTCAAAGTGATTTTTTGGAAAAAATGATTAATGATGAGTTTTTAACTTCTGATGAACTTATTATTGTTAAAAGGGCTCGTAATCATAAAAGTCACGGAAGCAAGAGTACTGATATTGTTACTTATAAAAGGTCAACTGGACTTGAGGCATTGATTGGATATTTAGAATTAAAAGGTGACGAAGGACGTATTTTAGAAATTATGAAATATATAGTAGGTGATTAAATGTATATATATGGTAAAAATGTGGCTAAAGAGGCTATCTTAAAGGGTGAAGATATTAAGTGTGCATATGTTTATGAAAATTTTAATGATAAATCTTTACTTAATGAACTTAAAAAAAATAATATTAAAATAAATTATGTTGGTAAGTTTGATTTAGATAGATTACAAAAGGGTAATCATCAGGGAATTATTTTGGAGGTTCCTGATTATGAATATGCTTCTTTAGATGATGTTTTAGAGGAAAATGTAATTGTGATGTTAGATCATTTGGAGGATCCTCATAATTTAGGTGCAATTATTCGTACTTGTGAGGCTGCAGGAATTAAAAGTATAATTATACCTAAAGATAGATCTGTTAAAGTAACTTCGACAGTTATTAAGGTTAGTGTAGGTACTACTGAAAACGTAAAAATTGCGGTGGCTGGTAATTTGGTTAATACGATAAAGGAACTTAAAAATAAAGGGTATTGGGTAGTTGGTACTGATATGGATGGAACTGATTATCGTGAGATTGATTATAGTGGAAAGACTGTTTTAGTTATTGGAAGTGAAGGAAAGGGACTTAGTCGTTTAGTGGAAGAAAACTGTGATTTTATTGCTTCTATTCCAATGAGGGGTGAAGTAAATAGTTTAAATGCTTCTGTGGCTGCTGCACTAGTGATTTATGAGGCGGTAAGACATGAATTATAAAGATTTAAATGATTATGAGTTAATTAGTAAAGTGGCAGAGAGTGAAGAGGCTACAGAACTTTTATTTAAAAAGTATTCTCCACTTATAATTAGAGTGGCGAAAAAGATATATGATGATAATAGTAATTATAATCATAGTGGTCTTGAACTTGCTGATTTAATTCAGGAAGGGATGATTGGTTTTAGTACAGCGATTAATACTTATAATGAACATAAGGATACTTTATTTTTTACTTATGCTAAAAAATGTATTGAGTCTAAGATTATAACTTCTGTTGTGGGTGCTAATAGACAAAAACATAGTTTTTTGAATAGTTCGATTTCTATGGAGGCTATTGGTGAGGATGAGTTTAGTAGTAGACTTGATAAGTTTGTGGGTGACATAAATAGTGATCCTGAACTTATTTTGATTGACATTGAAAATGTTAATGGGTTAGTGGCAGAACTTATGGGAGAACTTACTGTTTTTGAATCACAAGTTTTTGATTTAAAGAAAAGCGGCTTTACTTATAGGGAAATTGCAGAAGTGTTAGATACTGAACCTAAAAAGATTGATAATGCTATTCAAAGAATTAAGGTGAAAATTAAAAATTATTTAAGTAAACATAATGATTAGACTTTTACAGTCTTTTTTTGTTACTTTGTTGACAAACTTTTGTTCGTTTTGTATAATTGGGTTATAAGACTTGACATAGATGGTATAATAATTGTTAAAGAAGTGTGATTTATATGGGAACATTTAATGGGGAGATATTTGCTTATAAAGTTTTTTATAATGGATTAGTTAATAGATATGGTTATCAATTTGAAACTTTAAGGGAATATAGAGTGAAGGGACAAATACAATGGGGAAATCATGGCAATGGTTTTCATATGTGTAGTTATCCTGAGGATTGCTTTCGTTATTTTGATAGATATGATGATATTGTTTTAACTAGGGTAAGGGGTTTTGGTGATTTATATTCTGTAGATGATGAATACTTTGGTTATTATGATATGTTTGTTTGTGAGGGAATGGAAATTTTAAAAGTATATAGTAGGGAAGAAGTTATCGATATGATGCTTAAACTGGAGGGAGATAGGCTTGAACGATTTTTAATTACTAATGGACTTTCGATTGCAGAAATAGAAATGTTTAAGGATTTATATAAAGATAATGAGGAAATATTAAATTGTATTAGTTATTATCAAGAAGATAAAAAGGATACATTTGTTAAGAGAAGAGGGAAAATAAATGGATAATATTATAGTAAAAGGCGCTAGAGAAAATAATTTAAAAAATGTAGATATTACTTTACCTAAAAATAAGTTGATTGTTATGACTGGTGTTAGTGGAAGTGGTAAAAGTTCTTTGGCATTTGATACGATATATGCAGAAGGTCAAAGAAGATATGTTGAGAGCTTAAGTGCTTATGCTAGACAGTTTTTAGGTGGTAGTGAAAAGCCTTTAGTTGATAGTATTGAAGGGCTTAGTCCATCGATTAGTATTGATCAAAAGACTACTCATAAGAATCCTCGTAGTACAGTTGGGACGGTAACTGAAATATATGATTATTTAAGGTTATTGTATGCCCGTATTGGAGTTCCTTATTGTCCTAATCATAATATACCTATTTCATCACAGAGTATTGAGGAAATGGTTAATGATGTTTTGAATTTAGAAAATGGCACAAAAATTAGAGTTTTAAGTCCAGTTGCTTCTTTGGAAAAGGGAACACATAAAGATTTACTTGATAATCTTAGGAAAGATGGATATGTTAGAGTTGTTATTGATAATGAGGATTATGATTTATCTGAAGAAATAGTTTTAGAGAAGAATAAGAAACATTCTATTGAAGTTATTATTGATAGATTAATTATTAAAGATGAAATTAGAAGCCGTTTATATGAAGCGATGGAAATGGCAGTTAAACTTGGTAAGGGTAAGGTTTTAATTGATGTTATAGGTGGCGAAAAGATTTTAATGAGTGAAACATATGCTTGCCCAGAATGTGATTTTTCGTTACCTGAACTTGAACCTAGGATGTTTTCTTTTAATGCACCATATGGGGCTTGTCCCGATTGTAAGGGACTTGGAATTAAGTATAAAATAGATGAGGATTTAGTTATTCCTGATAAGAGTTTAAGTATTAGTGAAGGTGCAATTAAAGTTATTAATAGTGACGATGATAATAATATTATGTTTACTAATTTACAAACTGCATGTGTGTATTATGGTATTGATATAGATAAACCTATTAGTAAATTAACTAGGAAAGAACTTAATATTGTTTTATATGGTACTGATGATATTTTAACTTTTAATTATGTTTCTAAGAGTGGTAATACTAGAACTTCTAAAGGTGTTTATGAAGGGATTATTACTAATTTGGAACGTAGATACATGGAAACTAAAAGTACTTGGATTCGTGAGTGGATTGAAAATTACATGACTGAACTTGTTTGTCCGAGGTGTAATGGGGCTAGACTTAATGAAAGTGTTTTATCTGTTTTAGTTGGTAAGAAGAATATTTTTGAACTTACACAAATGAGTATTAAGGATATTATGGTATTTTTTGATAAATTAAAACTTAATAAGCAAGAAATGGAAATATCTGAACTTATTATTAAAGAGATTAAATCTAGACTTGAATTTTTAATTAATGTTGGTCTTGAATATTTAACTTTATCACGTGAGGCTGGAACCTTATCAGGTGGGGAGGCACAGCGTATTAGACTTGCTACTCAAATTGGTTCTAGATTAACAGGTGTTTTATATGTGCTTGATGAACCATCTATTGGACTTCATCAAAGGGATAATCAAAGACTTATTAATTCGCTTAAAGAAATGCGTGATTTAGGTAATACTTTAATTGTTGTCGAACATGATACTGATACGATGCTTGAGGCTGATTATTTAGTTGATATTGGACCTAAGGCTGGTGTCCATGGTGGTAGAATTGTTGCAGAAGGTACGCCTTCGGAGGTAATGAAAAATCCAGATAGTTTAACTGGTAAGTATTTAACTGGTGAGGAAAAAATTGAGGTACCTTTAAAAAGAAGAAAAGGTAATAAAAAGTATTTAGAAATTAAAGGCGCGAGTGAAAATAATTTACAAAATGTAAATGTTAAATTCCCACTTGGTAAGTTTATTTGTGTTACTGGGGTTAGTGGAAGTGGTAAAAGTACTTTAGTTAATGAAATTTTATATAAGGCAGTATCTAATAATTTGTATAGAACTAAAGTGAAGCCAGGTAAGTTTAAGTCAATTAAAGGCCTTGAGAACATTGATAAAGTAGTAGATATTTCGCAATCTCCAATTGGAAGAACACCTAGAAGTAATCCTGCAACTTATACTGGTGTATTTGATGATATTCGTGATGTTTTTGCGGAAACTAAAGAATCTAAAATGAGAGGTTATGACAAGGGTAGATTTTCATTTAATGTTAAAGGTGGAAGATGTGAAGCGTGCTGGGGTGATGGTGTTAAGAAAATTGAAATGCATTTTTTACCTGATGTTTATGTTCCTTGTGAGGTTTGTCATGGTACTCGTTATAATACTGAAACATTACAAATTAAATATAAGGGAAAAAATATTTATGATGTTTTAGAAATGACAGTCGAAGAGGCTTTAGAGTTTTTTGAAAATATTCCAAAGGTAAAAAATAAATTACAAGTACTTATGGATGTTGGGCTTTCTTATATTAAATTGGGTCAAAGTGCGCCTACTTTATCTGGTGGTGAAGCGGCTAGAGTTAAACTTGCTAAAGAACTTCAGAAAAAACCAACTGGTAAGAGTTTATTTATTTTAGATGAACCAACTACTGGACTTCATAGTGATGATATTAAAAAGTTATTAGTTATTTTAGATAGAATTGCCAGCAATGGTGATACTGTTTTAGTTATTGAACATAATTTAGATGTTATTAAAGTAGCAGATCATATTATTGATTTGGGTCCTGAAGGTGGGGACAGGGGTGGAACTATTGTGTATAGTGGTACACCAGAAGAACTAGTTAATGTAGATGAAAGTTATACTGGTAAATTTTTAAAACCTTATTTAAAATGATATTCGGTTTGAATATCTTTTTTTATTTTTAGGCAGGAATTTGATAGGTGAAAATTGTATATTATTGATAATAAATAGTATATTTGTTAAAAAATGTAAAAAAATATTTTATTTCTAAGGAAACAATAAGAACCTATGTTATACTTAAAGTAGTGGTGAATTGTATGAAAAAATTACTGTTATTAATTACTTTATCTTTTATTTGTATTAATGTTAGTGCGTTAGAGTTAAATATTAGTTCTGATAATGTAGTTATGTATAACATGAAAGATAACAAGGTATTATATGAAAAAAATAGTAATGAAAAGGTACAAATTGCTAGTCTTACTAAGATAATGACAGCGATTGTTACTTTAGATACTATTAAGGATTTAAACAATAGAATTACTTTAACTAGTGATGATTTTAAAAATATTATTAAGGAAAATTTAGTTAGTGCAGGTTTTAAAAGAGGTCAAACTGTTACTTATTTGGATTTATTATACGGTTTACTATTGCCTTCTGGTGCCGATGCTGCTAATGCTTTAACTAGAACAGTTGATGATAATTTTATTGACTTAATGAATGATAAGGCTAAGGAACTTGGTATGGATAATACCCATTTTTCTAATTCGATTGGTTTAGATAGTAAGAATAATTATTCAACGGTAAATGATGTTTATAAGATGTTTAGTTATGCTTTAAAAAACGAACAGTTTAGAAAAATTATTACTACTTCTAAGTATACAATGTCTGATGGTTCATTTACTGTTAGAAGTACAGTGAAAAACAATAAATTAGTAGGATCTTATTTACTTGGTGGTAAAACTGGGACTACTGATGGAGCAGGGCTATGTTTGGCTTCACTTGCGTCTTTTGATGATTCAGAGTTTATTTTAATAACAACTGGGGCACCATATGATAAGAAGGGAAAACATAATTTAGAAGATGCGAAAGTAATTTATGAATATTTTAAAGATAATTATGATTATCAAACTATAGTTAGTAAAGGTGATATTATATTGTCTTTGGCTACTAAATATTTAAAGGAAGATAAAATAGATTTTTATGTTTCTAATGATATAGTTACTTATTTACCTAATAATTTAGATAAGAAGAAAATAACCTATAAATATGATGGTATTAAGATTGTTGATTCTAGTATGAAAAAGGGTGACAAGTTAGGTAAGGTTAAAATTTATTATGATGGAAACAAAATAGATAGTGTTGATATTATAATGAAAGAAACGCCTAAATTTTCAATTTTAAAATTTATATGTGTTCATAAAGTAAGTTTTATTTTAGGAATATTAACTTTATTGATAATTTTATTATTTGTTGTTAAAAAGAAAAGGAAGTGAGTTATGTCTAAGAATATAGAAATGATTAAGAGTTTTATTAAGGTAATGGCTGGTAATGAGAAAGAAATTTCTTTGATATTACCTGATATGTATGCGAAAGATGTATATAGTATTGATTATGATTATTTGAAAGATAATGGTTATGATAATTTGATTTTTGATATTGATAATACTATATTACCAGTTAATGATATGGTAGTTCCTTTAGAACTTATTGATTTTTTTGGTGATTTAAAGAATAATGGTTTTAACATTTGTATTGTATCTAATAATGGTCAAGAAAGAGTTTTACCTGTTGCTGAAAAATTAGATGTAAGTTGTTTATTTATGGCTGGTAAACCTAAAAAGTCTGCTTTTGATAAGGCTTTAATGGTTATGAATTCAAAAACGGGTGATACGGTAATGATTGGGGATCAGATGCTTAGTGATATTAAAGGCGCAAATCAATATTTTCTTTATAGTATTTTAGTTGATCCTGTTAGTGATTATTACGATTTTAAAACTGGAACTAGTAGAGTTCTTCAAAATATAATGATTAAAAAATTAAGTAAATTAAATAAATTTAGACAGTGTGATTATTATAAAAATGGGAAGGAGAAATAATATGACACCACATAATGAAGCAAAAAAAGGGGAGATTGCTAAAATAGTATTAATGCCAGGTGATCCGATGAGGGCTAAATATATTGCGGAAAAGTATTTAGAAGATGTAAAATTAGTAAATACTATTAGGGCAATGTATGCATATACTGGAACTTATAGGGGAAAAGAAGTTACTGTTATGGGGCATGGTATGGGTATGGCTAGTATTGGTATTTATGCATATGAGTTGTATAAGTTTTATGATGTAGAGGAAATTATTAGAATTGGTACTTCTGGTACTCATAATAAGGATATTAAATTACTTGATGTAATACTTGCTGATAGAGCGTATAGTTTAAGTAAATTTGCTTTACAGTTTAATGATGATGATGTGATGGTTGTTCCTGCCACATCGGATTTAAATGAACGTATTTTAAATGTGGCTAATAGTAAGAATATTGATATTAAATGCGGACAAATTGTTTCTTCTGATGTTTTTGATGTTTATGTTGATAAAGAAAAGTTTTTAAAACATATGCCTAAAGATGAGTATTTAGCAGTTGAAATGGAGGCTTATGCATTATTTTATTTAGCAGGTCTTTTAAATAAAAAGGCAGCATGTTTACTTACTGTTGTTGATTCAATGTATGATAAGACAGAAGTGTCTGCTAAAGACCGTGAAACTTCTTTAGATAAAATGATTGAACTTGCGCTTGATTCTATAAAATAATAAAAATGGTTAATAATAAAGAAGGAGGGATATTATGGATTATATAAAAAAAGAAATGGGTAATTATAATTTATATTTTATAAAGACTACAAAATTTAAAACTATTAATTTGTTTGTAAATTTAAAAAGACAAAGTACAAAAGAGGATGAAGTTTATTGTTCTATTCTTAGGCGTTTACTTACTTATGCAACTGATGATTATCATACAATTGATGAGTTAAGTCGTGCTGGTATGGCATTATATGGTCCTTCTGTTAGATTCACTGTTCCAAGATTTGGGATGGATAGAAGTTTTATTTTAAATTCTTCTTTTGTTAATGAAAAATATACTGAGGAAGGAATGAATGAAAAGTCTATTAATTATGTGCTATCTCATTTGTGGAATCCTTATATAGTTGATGGAGCGTTTGATGAAGAAATTTTTAGTTTATGTGTTCATGAATATGTTGAAAAGATGCGTAATATTAAAGATGATCCAGAGGGATATGCTGCTGAACGTATTTGGGAGGAAATGGATATTTACCCAATTGGTGAATTGAATTTTAGTGAATGTGCTGATTTTGCACTTACTTTAACTAAGGAAGATTTATATGAATATTATTTATCTTTATTTGAAAAGGATTGTTTAGATATTTTTGTTACTGGTGATTTTGATTATGATGAAATGACTAGAATTATTGAAGAAAATGTAAAGGGTAATTTTAATCCTAGTTATAAAAGCCGTGAGATTAAACAAAGACCTAGAAAAGAAAAAAAGATAATTGATTATTCTGATACTGAACAAAGTAAACTATCTATTGGTCTTAGATATGTTGATTTGACTGAATTTGAACGTAAATATGTTTCTCTTGTCTATAATAGTGTTTTAGGTGGTGGATGGAATTCTAAATTAAATATGGTTGTTAGGGAAGAAAATTCTTTGTGTTATTACATTTATGCTCAAAGAAAAATTCCGTTTAATATATCAATTATTAATTCTGGTATTGATAAAAATGATGTTGATAAGGCTATTGAACTTATAAGGCAGCAAATGGAACTTATGAAAATAGACGTTAGTGAATCCGATATTCAAAGAGTAAAGGATACTTATAATAATGCTTTAACGCAAATAGAAGATAATCAAGGGTCTATTACTGATAATGTTGTTTCAGAAGTTTTGGCAGATACTGATAGTATTGAAGAAAGAAGAATTAACATGAATAAGGTAACTTGCGAGGATGTTATGAATATGGCTAGTAAGGTTTACTTGGATACTATTTATTTACTTAAAGGTGGTGAGTAATATGGAAAAGAAAACTTATAATAATTTAGAGTTGGATGTTTATGAAGAAGTTTTAGACAATGGTCTTCATATGTTTGTTTGTCCAATGGATAGAAATGAAGTTTTTGCTAAAATAACTACTTTATATGGTTCTTCTATATTAGAGTTTAAACCGCATGGTAAAGATGAATTTATAGAAATTCCAAAAGGAACTGCTCATTTTTTGGAACATAAAATGTTTGCTAAAAAAGATGGCGAGGATATTATGAATAAGTTCCAACAAAATGGTGCTAGCAATAATGCTTTTACATCTTCTCATGTAACTAGTTATTATTTTTCGGCTCCTAATAAGTTTTTTGAAAATTTGGAAAATTTATTACATTTAGTAACTGAACCTTATTATACTGATGAAAATGTTTTGAAAGAGCAAGGTATTATAGATCAAGAAATAAAAGCGGGATTTGATGATCCTGAGCAAAGTGCTTATTATACGACTTTGTTTAATACTTTTTCTAAGTTACCTTATCGTTATCCAGTTGCTGGTTATACTAATAGTATTAAGGATATAACTCCTGAGATTTTATATGATTGTTATAATACTTTTTATCATCCATCAAATATGGTTTTAACTATTACTGGTAATGTAGATGCCTTAGAAACAATTAAGTTTGTTAAGGAATTTTATGCTAAGTTAGATTATAAAAATATGCCACAAATAGAGGTTAAAGAATATGATGAACCTAGAGAAGTATTTAAAGAAGAGGAAATTATGTATAAGGATATTTCTAATTATATTTTAGAAAATGGATATAAGGTTTATCTTAAAGATATTGATGTAGATTTATTAAAAGTTTTACAATATGTGGAAATGTATTTAGCAATTAAATTTGGTTCTATTTCTAAGTTTAATCAGGAATGTTTTGAAGATAAAAATATTTTAACACCTATTCGTTATATGTTTGATAATAAAGATGATTATTTATATATTGATTTCGATACTAAAGTTATAGAGAAGAAAGATATATTTGAAAGAATATATAATAATATTAATGATAAAGAATTTTCTAAAGAAGACTTTGACTTGATTTTAAAAAATATTTTAAGGGCTACTATATTGATGTCTGAAAATGTAGGTAGAATGAATAATTCTATTGATTATCAATTTAGAAAGTATGGAAGAGTTGTTTATGATATTTATGATGTATATAAGAGTTTAAATTATGAAGAATGTGTTAAAGTTATTAATGCTTTAGATTTTACTCATAATACTAGAACTATTGTAACTAAAAAATAAAATTTGTAGTAAAAGATGTGTAGATTTAGTAAATTGGTTTTAGCCAAAATAACAAATTGGTAAGGTTTTTGTTACAAAAAAGGTAAATTTGTATTTTGCTTAATGAAATCCTTTCTTGTATATTACAAAGCAAACTTATTTATAAGTTAATGAGAAAGGAGAATAATATGGCAAAAGAGTTTTATAAAGCTAGTAATGATAGTGTATTTAAAGCGATATTTTGTAATAAGAGTAATAAAGATTTATTAGAAAAATTAATAGAAGTTTCGATTAAGAAAAAAGTAAAAGTAAATGATCCTTTAATGCAAGAAGTATTAAAGCCTAGTGTATTTATAAAAAATAAAACATTAGATGTTTTAACTGAAAGTACAGATAAAAAGTCAAAATATAATATAGAACTTAATGTAGGACATTATGACGGATTAAATAATAGGAATGCTGGATATATATTTAGCAAATATTCAGAAGATGTAAAAGTGTCGGAAAACTATAACAATATGCATAACTTTATTCAAATTAATTTAACGAGTGGACTAGGGATAGACTATGAACTAGTTAATACATATAAGTTGATAGATCCTAAAACAGGTAATTATTTTATCAAAAATTTAACAATATACGAATTTAATCTAGATAAGATAAAAGATACATGTTATACTAAGGGTGAAAAAGAATATAAAATACTTGCTGCCTTGTGTTGTGATAAAGAAGAGTTACATGAATTATGTAAAGGAGATAAAGTATTAGAGAAACTAGAAAGAGAGGTTATTAAATTGAATAAAGATCCAGAATTTATAGAATTTTTAAGTGCCGAAGAGGACGCTAAAAAGGTGCATAATACACTAATGAATAATGCTAAAGAAGAGGGTCTTGCTGAAGGAATTGAACAAAATAAAATAACAATTGCAAAAAACATGCTTAAAGATAATATACCTATTGATACAATAATTAAATACACTACTTTAACAAAAGATGAGATAGAGAGTTTGAAATAAATAACTTTCTATCCTTTTTGTTTTTAATAAAAAATTTTTAAAATAATTGATTTAGGTCAAAGTATTGTTGATGAAAAAAATTAACTTGGAATGGAAAAATAGGTCTTTTGTCTATTAGCGGGTTTGTGAGAGGAAGTATAAATGAAAAGTGTAGGAAAATATAGTGGTTGGCTTATTACTTCTTATGTTGTTAATAGGCGTGATTCCTTTTTAGTCAAAAACAACAGGCCTTACTAGTAGTCATGGTAAAGGGTCTGCTGGAGAAGAAAATATTGTGCCAGTTTTATCCTTAAAACCTGATGTTGTTATAAATGGTAATGGGAGTTTTGATGATCCTTTTATAATTAAATAGGTTTAATTCTGTTATATTGCATATAATTTATAGTGATAGTTGCATTTTTCCTAAAAATATGATAAAATTTATGGAGTTGGGAGGAACGTAATATGCAAATACTATTAATTATACTTTCAATTTTATTAATTGCTATTGTAATTTTACAAAGTGGTAAATCTGCTACTGCTAGTAGTAGTATTATGGGCGGAAATGATGAATTATTTGCAAACCGTAAAGAAAGAGGTAGTGAACTTTTTATAACAAGACTTACTTGGGTTTTGGGATTTGCTTTCTTTATTGTTTGTATCGTAATGGAATTTGTAATGTAATAGCCCTAAATAGGGTTTTTTTAATCTAAAATAAAGGAGGAATATAATGGCTAATAAACCAGGAATAACGCAGTATATTGATTTAACTGATCAAACTAAAGAAGAGCGTTTAGATGAATTTGCACGTACTATTGATTTAGCATTAGATAGCTTGGCTAGAAAAAAATATGGTGTTCAATCTTTTACAGATATAGTTGTTGTGGCTTGTAATAAAATTATGGATATTTTTGATGTTAATGAAATATTTGAAATTAGATTAAGTCAAGGCGATTGTGTTAGAACTTCAGCATATTTACCTAAAGATGAGGAAGGATTTTATTCATTATTTGTAGAGGCTGTTAGTGAAAGCAATGAGCAATATAAAAAACAAGAAATTAGTGTTGAAGAGTTTTTTGTTTCATTAGTGCTTGCTGAAGAAAATTTAAGTGAAAGTTTACAGCCTAAAGGTTTTGTTATTGTTAAAAAAAATAGAAATTAAGACTTTGGAATAAAGTCTTTTTTTGTTTTTATTTAATTTGAACCTAAGAACAGTGGAACCACAATCTACTATGTTTACTTTTTGTTTATAGAATAAGCATAAATGATTTTTTTAATTGCA
>JAAWSW010000071.1 GCA_022801735.1 Bacilli bacterium
AATGTAGTAAGTAAAAATATAGTAGGAAGTGCGACTAATGCAGAAGAGCCTTCATGGGAAGACTTAACCGCAACATTTAAAACTAATTTAGTAAGTCCAGGAGATTCTATTGAGTATGATATAACAATAGAAAATAGAGGAAACTTAAACGCTACATTAGATAAAATAACCTTAAGTGATTCAAATAATGAAGCAATTAAATTTACATCAAGTGGATTAGAAGAAGGCACTGAATTAAATGCGGGAGGGACCGCAACCTTAACTGTAAAAGTAGAATATGATAGTAATGTAACAAGTCAACCAGAAAATACAGAAGGAACATTTACAGTAACACTTGATTACTCACAAAAAGAAGGTGGTGTTCCAAGTACTCCAATAACTTCAACAGATTTAACTGCTAATACAGTGGAAACTGGAGATGGATTATATACAGATGACTATAATTCTGGAAGATATGTATATAAAGGAGCAAATCCGGCAAATTATATAACATTTAATAATGAATTATGGCGAATTCTTTCAGTAGAATCAGATGGAAGTTTAAAAATAATAAAGAATGAAAGTATTGGTAGTATGCAATGGGATAGTACAGGTGTTAATAACTGGGCTAGACCTGCTGATTTAAATACATACTTAAATAATGATTATTATAATTCTTTAGATGCTAATTTTAGGGATTTAGTAATTAGTCATAATTTTGGAATTGGAAAAGTGGATAAATATGGTGAAGCAAGTTATAATTTTACTAGCCAAATTAAAGCAGAGAATAGTGAGGTTTGGGATGGAAAGGTTGCATTGATAACTTTGGGTGATTTTATGAATGCCAATTCTAATAAAGAAACTTGTTATAGTTTGTCTAATATTTCGATGCAAGATCGTGTTTGTAAAACTTCTAATTATATTTTATCCCTTATATCTGGTGATTATTTTATTTTAACATTAACACCTGATAATTCGACTCATAGTGTTCATCGTATTACAAATTCTGGTGGGACACTTGAATATAATGTAACTGTTAGTGAAATGGTATTCCCTGTTTTATATTTAAAATCTGGTTTATCATTAACAGGCGATGGATCTCAAGGTAATCCATATACAATAAATTAAAAAATATCTTTTTAGGTATTTTTTTCTTTTGATAAAGACTTTAATTTAAATTTATAGTATAATGTTTTAAGAAAGCAGGTGACTTTATGTTTGTTGATGAGGCTATTGTTGAACTATTTGCAGGCGATGGCGGAAATGGTTGTAAAGCATTTAGACGTGAAAAATGTGTTCCACTAGGTGGACCTTTTGGCGGAAATGGTGGAAAAGGTTCTAATATTATTTTTAAAGTTGATGTTGGACTTAATACACTTCTTGATTTTAAATATAAAAGAAAGATTAAAGGAGACCGTGGTGAAAATGGTCTTGGTAAAGGAAAACATGGAAAAGGTGCAGAAGATGTTGTAGTAATGGTTCCACTTGGAACGGTAATTACTGATATGGAAACTGATTTAATTATTGCCGATTTAACTAAACCAGATGATGAGGTAATAGTTGCTTATGGTGGCCGTGGTGGAAGAGGTAATATTGCTTTTGCTACTCGTACTAATCCTGCTCCAGATTTTGCGGAAAATGGAGAACCTGGAGAATATCGTAAGGTAAAGTTAGAACTTAAATTGATTGCTGATGTTGGACTTGTTGGAATGCCTAGTGTTGGTAAATCTACATTTATTTCTAAGGTATCTGCTTCTAAGCCTAAGATTGCAGATTATCCGTTTACTACTTTAAAGCCTAATTTAGGCGTGGTTAGGGTAAGTGATGGACGTTCATTTGTACTTGCGGATTTACCTGGACTTATTGAAGGGGCTTCTTTAGGTCATGGACTTGGTATTCAATTTTTAAAACATGTTGAAAGAACTCGTGTGATTGTTCATATTGTGGATATGAGTGAATATTCTGGAAGGGATCCTTTTGAAGATTACACTATTATTAATAATGAACTTAAACAGTTTAATGAGAAGATATTAAATAAACCACAGATTGTAATAGCCAATAAAATGGATATGCCTGGTTCTAAGGAAAATTTGGAAAAATTTAAGTCTAAAATTGATGTACCAGTGTATGAGATTTCAGCGATTACTGGAGAGGGCTTGGATGTAATATTACTTAAAGTTGCAGATATGCTTGATAAAATTGAAAAGACAAATTTATATGAAGATGAAAAATTTGAAAGTCATGTTATATATAAATTTAAAAAGGATAAACCTTTTACAATAACTAAAGAGGATGATACTTGGGTTATTAGGGGAAAAGAAGTAGAAAAACTACTAAGAATGAGTAGATTTGATACTGACGAGGCTGTACTTAGATTTTCTAATAAACTTCGTAAACTTGGCATTGATGATGAACTTAGGGAAATGGGTGCAAAAGAAGGCGATGATGTGAGTATTTTAGATTTTGTATTTGAATTTAGAGAGTAAAACTCTCTTTTTTTATTATTATTTTTTGACTTCTTGCAGGAATTGTCTATAGTTATGTCGTATATTAATAATAAGGGGCAAGAAAGGACTTGAAAAAAATGAATGAAATTATAGCAAAAGAGGACAATATAAAAAATATGATATATGAAGTAAGAGGGAAACAGGTGATGTTAGATAGTGATTTGGCTAAATTATATCAATGTAAGAATGGAACTAAAGAAATAAATCAGGCAGTAAAAAATAATTTAGATAAATTTCCTGAAAGATACGCTTTTAGAATAACTGAAAATGAATATGATAATTTGAAGTCAAAAAATTTGACTTCAAAAGGAAAAGGTGGTTCAAGAAAAGGTCATACTGTTTTTACAGAACAAGGTGTGGCTATGCTTGCTACAATACTTAAATCTAGAGTGGCGACGCAGGTTAGTATAAATATTATGGATGCCTTTGTAGAAATGAGAAAACTTATTAGGGACAATGTAGATATGTTTAAAAGGATGATAAATGTAGAATATAAATTAATTGAACACGATGATAAGATAAATCAAATACTAGATGAAATGAATCCTAAAGAACTAAAAGAAAAATTATTTTATGATGGACAAATTTACGATGCTTATAGTTTATTAATAAATATAGTAAGAAAGGCTAAAGATAAAATAATAATTATTGATAATTATATAGATAAGCAGGTATTTGATATATTAATTTATAAAAATGATAATGTAAAAGTGGAGATATGGACAAGAAATATAAAAAGTAATTTAGATATAGAAAAGTTTAATTTACAATATTCTAATGTTGAAATAAAGAAGGTAGATAACTTTCATGATAGATTTATAATATTAGATGATAATGAACTATATCATGTGGGGGCCTCTTTAAAAGATTTAGGTAAGAAATGTTTTGCCATAAATAAAATGAATAAAGAAAATATTAATCGGTTGATAGATTGATATACCATAATTTCCCACATTTTTATTAAAATTTGTCCACAATTATTTTATACAATGGTATCGAAGGGTTGGTGATAGATGTAGATTGATATGAAAAATAGTGTTATACTATAAAATGAGGCGATAATAATGTATAAAATTTGTTTAGTAGAAGACGAGATGAATTTAAATAATTTAATTAAATCTTATTTAGAAAGAGAAGGTTATGAAGTACTGCAGTATTATAATGGAACTGATGCTTTAAATCATGTTACTGATAAAGTAGATTTATGGATATTAGATATTATGTTAGGTGATGCAGTTAGCGGATATGACATAATAAAGAAATTAAGAGAAAGTAATGAAGTGCCTGTAATATTTACTTCGGCTAGAGATCAGGATTTAGATAAAATTATTGGGTTAGAACTTGGTAGTGATGATTATGTTACTAAACCTTATTCGCCTAAAGAACTAGTTTTGAGAGTTAATAATTTAATTAAAAGAACTTATAGTACTCAAACAGAAAAGATAACTTATGAAAATTATGTAATTGATTTAGATAAGAGACTGGTATATGATGATTCAAAGGAACTTTCTCTCACCACTTTAGAATTTGATTTACTAGTTACGCTTTTGAAAAATAAAAATAAATCATTCAGTAGAAGTCAAATTTTAGAAACTGTTTGGGGACAGAATTATTTTGGTAGTGATAGAGTAGTTGATGATTTAGTGAGAAGGCTTAGAAAAAAAATGCCTAAACTTAGATTAAATACTATTTATGGGTATGGGTATAGGTTATCATGAAATTAAAACATAATTTATATCGTCAATTAATTGCTATTGTATTAGTTATGTTTGCTATTATCTATATTAGTGTAGCAATTATTATACCAAAAGTTTTAGTACCTACTTATGAAAAACATATATATTTTAATTTAAAGGTTCCATTAGATGTAGTACAAGATAGTATTGCTGATAATACTCTCGAAAATGATATTGCTTATATTTTCTATGATGGAAGTATGGCTATTACATCTAGTAATTTATCTCAAGTAATAGATTTACCTGCTAATAAAATTTTAAAGAAGATAAAATACGATCATGGTAAATTTAGTTATCATGGTAGAACATATTATTATAATACAAAAAAAAGTATTGATGGTTATAAGGTAGCCATTACAAATAATGATTATATCGCTCAAGTAAAATCCGATATTTTAAAATCTATTTTACCAATACTTCTTGTAACTTTATTAATAATATTACTTATTGTAGCAATTTGGTCACAAATTTTAGCAGAAAGGATAAAGAAATTAAAAGAGAAGGTAGATAATTTAGATAATGATAATTATGTGGGTAAAATGCCTTATGTAGTAGATGATGAAATTGAGGATTTATCGCATGCCGTTGATGATATGAAGGAAACTTTGAAAAAACAAGATGAATATAAAAGTCAAATGTATCAAAATGTTTCACATGATTTTAAAACCCCTCTCACAGTTATGAAATCATATATTGAAGCAATTGAAGATGGTGTGCAGGATGAAAAAAGCGGATTAAATATTATAAAACAAGAAATTAAAAAATTAGAAATTAAAGTACACTCCTTACTATATTTAAATAAATTAAACTATATAAAAAATACAGATAATTATAAAAAAGAAACAATTAATATTGTGGATATATTAACTTCGTCAGTGGAAAGATTTAAAATTACTAAGCCAGATATTAAATGGGAAGTAAATATTGCTGACAAGAAAACTGTATTTAATGGTTCAAGTGATATGTGGGAAGCCATTATTGATAATATTTTAAGTAATTTTATTCGTTATGCGGATAAATGTATTAAGATTACTGTCAAAGGCCATCATATTACATTCTATAATGACGGACCAAATATTGATAAAACTATTTTAGATGATATCTTTAGTCCCTATAGAAAAGGTATCAAAGGTCAATTTGGCTTAGGACTATCTATTGTTAAAGAAACCGTGTCCCTATTAGGTTATGAAGTTAGTGTTAAGAATGAAAAGACTGGTATTAGTTTTATAATAAAATAAG
>JAAWSW010000072.1 GCA_022801735.1 Bacilli bacterium
ATTTTTCAAAAAAAAGCAAGTTTTTCCCTCTATTTTCGGGACTTTAATTAAATAAATTCTATTTTTATCTTTTCGGGAACTTTCCTCTTAATTTAACGATTTTAGGTATTAAAAAAACAGTAGTTTTTTCTACTGTTAAAATAAACTTAGTTGGCTTGATTCATCCATACCATCTAATATTCCCATCATTCTCATTTTTTCTATTAATGTACTAGAGATTTTTGCTCTTTTTTGTAAATCTTCGATAGATAAGAATGGCGCTTTTTCTCTTTCTGCAACAATATTTTTAGCAACTACATCTCCTAGTCCATCTATTGTTCTAAATGGCGGGATTAGTGTTTTTTCGTCTTCTGAAAGCGTAAAATTCAAAGCATCACTTTTATTAATATCTATTGGTGCAAATTTTATATCTCTGGCTAAGGCTTCTAGGGCTAGTTTTAAACATTCTAGTATATTACTTTCTTTATTAGTTGCACCATATCCTTTATCGTTTATTTCTATTATTCTTTGTTTTACAGCGTCATAACCTTTTATCATTGCTTCGATATCGAAATCGGTATATTCTGCTGAAAATTGTGCGTAATAATAAACGCCTGGTCTATGAACCTTATAATAGGCTAAACGGAATGCATTAATTACATATGCAACTGCGTGGGCTTTTGGGAACATGTATTTTATTTTTTGACATGAATTAATATACCACTCTTCTATTCCTGCATCTTGCATTTCTTTTTTATATTCTGCCCATGTTTCTGGGTCTTTACTGGCTTTTCCCTTACGAACAAATTCCATTATTTTAAAGGCCCTAATTGCTGGAAGTCCATGATATTGCAGATAAACCATAATATCATCACGACATCCTATAACTTCTGAAAATGGAACTATATTATTATCGATTAAATCTTTAGCATTCCCTGCCCAAACATCAGTACCGTGTGAAAGCCCTGATATTTTAGTAAGTTCGGCAAATGTTTTAGGTTTTGTTTCTTTAACTAAACCGATTGTAAATGGTGTACCAAATTCTGGAATTCCTATGGTTCCTGTATCATTCATTATTTGTTCTTTTGTTACTCCAAGTGGTTCAGGGGATAAGAAAATCCCCATTGTTTTTTTATCATCTAATGGTACTGTTGTAACATCTACGCCAGTAAAGTCTTGAATCATTCTAAGTTTAGTTGGACCAGAATGTCCCAAAATATCTAGTTTTAAAACGTCTTGATCGATTGCGTGGTAATCAAAATGAGTTGTACGCCATGCTGATGTGACATCATCGGCTGGATATTGGAATGGAGAAAAATCAAATACATCCATATACCCTGGTATAACAACTATTCCTCCTGGATGTTGTCCAGTTGTTCTTTTTACACCAGTACAACCTTGGGCTAATCGTTCTACTTCAGCAGTACGCATCATGATTCCTTTATCTTCACAGTAACCTTTTACATAACCAAAGGCAGTTTTATCAGCAACTGTACCAATAGTTCCTGCACGATAAACATTATCTACACCAAATAATACTTTTGTGTATTCATGAGCAGCGGCTTGGTTTAAATCTGAGAAATTTAAATCTATATCTGGAACTTTGTCAGCGTGGAATCCTAAGAATGTTGCGAATGGCATGTCGTGTCCTTCTTTATGCATTTTTTCATTACATTCTGGACAGTTCATATCTGGCATATCATATCCACTACCGTATGTACTTCCTAAAGATTCTCCGTTTAATTCAAATATTGTTTTTTTACATTTTGGACATACATAATGTGGTGGAAGGGGATTTACTTCTGATATTCCCATCATGGTTGCAACAAATGAAGAACCTACTGATCCTCTTGAACCAACTATGTATCCATCATCATTTGATTTTTTTACAAGTTTTTGTGAAATTAAATAAATTACATCAAAATGAGCACCAATTATTCCTGTTAGTTTATCTTCGGCTTGTTTATTTGCTTCTTCATCAGTTATATCTTTATTTTCTTCTTTTATATCTTCTTTTACTAAATTTTTAACACCATCAAAATATGTAAGCATTACTTTATGTAATTCTGAATATACATACTTATCAAATTCTTCGTCTTTTAAGCCTTGTTTCTCGGCTCTTTTTTTAATTATTTTTATTGGTTCATCACCATAAAATTCAGCGGCGATTCTCTTTTCAATTAAATATGGAAGAGGATTTCCATAAACTTCTTTTGCTTTATTGTAAACCATATCTGTTGTATCTTCAGTACAGTTTTCGATTTTAGGTGCAAATGGAATTCCGCCAGTTTCAATTATTACTTCTATAACTTCAGCCATATCAGCAATTTTATTTGGATTGGTGATTACAATTTCTTTGGCTTCTTCTTCGTCTAAGAAACTAAATGCTTCTAACATTTCATCAGTAGTTCTAAAGTACTGATTTGGTATTTGAGTTATATTTTTTCTTGAAAGTGGATGTCTTCCTCCACCTGGAACTTTTTGATTTACGATTATTTCTCTATAAAGTCTATCTTCAGGATTTATATGATGAACATCTCCTGTTGCGACTATAAGTTTTCCTGCATCTTTTGTTACTCTAATGATTTTATTTATATGACTTATGATTTCTGCTTTACTGCCAAAATCATTCATTTGAATTAAATGATCATAAACCTCTATTGGTTGAACCTCTACATAATCATAGAAATTGATTAGATTTGACAATTCTTCATCTGATTTACTACGTGCTTGCCTGAACACTTCACTTTCATAACAACCACTTCCAACTAATAATCCTTCTCTATGGATTTCTATTTCACTTCTTAAAATTCTTGGTGTTTTGTACATATATTTTGTATTAGCAAGTGAAACTATTTTAAATAAGTTTTTAAGTCCTACTCTATTTAATGCGATTAAATTAACATGATAAGAATTACCATATTTATGAATTTCGTCTTTTGAAACTAATTTATCTAAATCTTTAATTGTTTCAAAATTACGTGATGTTAGTTTTTTTAACATTTTATGAAACACTAACGCGGTTCCTTCAGCATCGTAATCTGCACGATGGTGGGCATCTTCTTCCCAAGGTACTTCATATCTTTTAACTAGTGCTGATAAACTATGACGTGCAAAATTATTATCCATTGTTCTTGAAAGTTCTAATGTATCAATAACAGTATTATTAAATTCTCCTAAATCATACTTTTTATATGCCATTTTAAGGAATGAAACATCAAACTTGGCATTATGAGCAACCATTGGGAGATCGTTAAACCATTCCACAAATCTTTTGATAACGGTTTCTTCATTATCTTTACCTTGAAGCATTTCGTCGGTTATATTGGTAATTTCGGTTATTTTTTGTGGTAATTTTCTTCCTGGATCAATAAGTTCAGAAAATCTATCAATAATTTCACCATTGCATATTTTTACGGCCCCAACTTCAATAATTGAATCGGCTCCACCCGCATTAAAACCTGTTGTTTCAAAGTCGAATACAACATAAGTTGATTTCATTAAATCTTTTTCAGTTGGCCTTAGAACGATATCAACGGTATCGTCTATTAAGGTTAATTCTACTCCGTAAAGGGCTTTAAATGGGTCACCTTCTTTTTTCTTGTTGATATCACAAATTGTGTGATAAACATCAGGGAATGATTGTACACCATTGTGATCAGTTATGGCGATTGCCTTATGACCCCAATTATACGCAGTTTTTACTAATGTTTTAGCATCACAGATTCCATCCATTTGACTCATTTTGGTATGAGCATGAAGTTCTACTCTTTTTTCTTCTGATTCATCTTTTCTCTGCTCATCTGTTTTATCTGAAGTATTTATATCTCTAGCATTTAAAACTATCTCTCCAGAGTATTTGTCGTTTTTAGTATATCCTTTTATTTTATACCAATTACCTTCTTTTAAGCGTTTATCATAACTATGAAACTCATCTGCATCTCTACTAAAAATTTTACAGTATATACTATCTGTGCCATCAGTTAATTTTAAGGTTATTATTTTGAAATCACTTTTTGGGGATTCAAATAAGTCTTTACCAAATATTTTAGCCTCTACTGCAATGTTATCCATTTCAAAGGTTAAAGAACTGATATCTATCATTTTGCTTTTTATTTCATTACCCATAATTATAGGATTTTCGGCTTTTGGTATTACTGGTATTTCTGCAGTTTTTTCGTTTTCTATTTCTTTTCTTATTTCTAAGGCTTTTTCTTCATCTATTTTTGTATTTAAATTGATATTAAATCCGATATTATTTAACTTAATTTCTAAGTCATCTTTAATACTTGAAAATTTCATTTCTTCGGCTGTATTAGCCACTTCTATTATTAATCTATTTTCTTCTAATGATAAAGTACTATCCACAAAGGTTTGAAGTAATGGAGCGTTTTTACTATACTCTTTTATATAGTAACGATAGTAGTCTATAATATCTTCCAAAGTAAAATTTATATCTTTTATTTTTATATTTGTACTTTTTGCAGTTGTAAAGGTTTTTGATATTAAATACTCTAAGTCTAAAAAGACACCTAATGGTAAAGGGCTTTTTAGACTTAGAATAAACATATATTTATCCTGCTCTTTGTTACATACTATCTTTTCTAATTTGCCTTCTTCAAAGTGTTTTCTTCTATCTTCAGGTAAATTAATTTTATCTAAAAGTAATCTTAATTTATCATGCATATTACCACCCTATTTCAATTATAACACACACATTCGTTTGGGTAAAGAAGTATTTATTTATCTTTATTTTTATTTACACCTCTTATTGTATTTTTTACACATGTAAAGATGTTGTGTTTATTAGTCTTCAGGTAACATAATTGTAAGATATAAATGATTGACGTGAGAAAAAAATGTCAAATTTTCTCATGTTTTGTCAAGAAAAAAAGAACACTATTTAGGATTAATTGTATGCGTTCTTCTTAAACATTTTACTTTGTATTTTTCGTTTACATAATCACGTTTATATTCTTCTTCGGTAATAGGAATATTACATAAAAAATGAGATAGCTCATTTTTGAACTACCTCTCTGGACCGCAAAGGTCTTTGATTAACAAATGGACCATAATGGCCTTTGTTGGTTATAATATACACTATATTATATTCTTTGTCAAATTTAATTTTTAAATTTTTGAAAAGGCATTATTTAATCTAGTTTTTTCTAATATTTTATTCTTTTTTATTATAATTTTATCAGCATCTATAATATTATTCATGTATTGTCTCCTTATCATTTACACCAATTATAGCAAACATACGTACGGCAGTCAATGACTTTTGAAATATTTAACTAGTATATTTTAAAAGTTTTATATGGTTAATCTTGCTTATAGAAAAAAGAACGCTATTTAGGATTAATTGTATGCGTTCTTCTTAAACATTTTACTTTGTATTTT
>JAAWSW010000073.1 GCA_022801735.1 Bacilli bacterium
GGATTTTCTTTTTATTCTTTTTTTATAATACTTTTTTGTTTCATCATCCTTTCTATAAAGGTATTTCTTACCCTTCTTATATATCCTACTGCATACATCCACCTAATTCCTTCTTTTTTCTTGTAATTTGTTTATTTTTTTATATATTTTTTATTACAGATTTTGATTTTTTATAAAAAAATTATGTTATAATTAATAATAGGTGAAGAATATGAAAAAAAACGCATTTACACTAATTGAATTAATCGGAGTAGTAGTTATTCTATCTATTATTGCCTTAATCGTTTTTCCAGCCACTTTAAGTGTCTTGCAAAAAGGACAGAATGATGTCAACGAATCGGTGAAACAAGTAGTCATTTTAGCCGCAGGAAAATACGTAAACGAAAATAAAGATAACTATCCAAAACAAATAGGTAATAATACTGAAAACAACTTAAAAAATAATGGCACAGTAAGTACAGAAACATTATTAGATGATGGCTATATAGAAGCAGATATGTACAAAAAACATAATTTAGAAGGCTCATGTGTAACTGTAAAAAGTAATTCAAAAAAATATTTTTATGAATATAACGAGGGGTGTAAATAATGAAAAAAAACGCATTTACTTTAATTGAATTATTAGGCGTTATTGCTTTGCTTGCTGTTATTGCTATGATAGTTACTCCTCTAGTCATAAAAACAATTAATGATTCAAGAAGGGAAGCATTTTTAGATAATGCAAAAATGCTAAGAAAAGCCGCAGAAAATTATTATATGGAAAACGAACTATCTGGAGACATGCTTCCGTTATTAGTAACTTATGACAATAAAAATGTATCATATTGTAAAAATAAACCAAGTTTATCTTATAGTGGACAAAATCCATATAGTGGAAACATTTATATAAATACAAGTGGTGAAATAGAAATGAAAATATATGATAATGCCACAAATAGGTGTGCAGTAAAAACCAAAACAGAAAAAACACCACACCTGGAAGAACTTAGTAAAGAACAATGCCAATTAGCATATTCATGTTAACAAAAAAACTAACCAATGTTAGTTTTTTCTTTTGAATAATTATTTTCCTCCGCTATTTTTTTAATATCCTCATATATTTCGTCTTTATTTAACTCAAGAGCCATAACAATCTTGGCATATGTATCAACAAGAGGAATTGAAATATTTTTTTCAATACGATAAATAGTCCTAGCATCAACACCACTTAAATCTGCCAGTTTTTCTCTAGATAATTTTTTCTTAATCCTGTTGTCATATAGCATATAATCACCAATATAATTATCTCATTTTTTAAAGATAATGCACATTGACATACTTGTCCGAAGTTGATAAAAATAAAATATGACCAATATTACTTTGTAATATACTAATAAAAATAATATGAGGTAAAAAAATAATAATAAAAGACCTTCTCCTTTACACATTTTGCGAAATTTGGCAGTCTATGGAGAATGTTACTTTGACCTTGAAAAAAATATATAATTATAATATAATTGACTGGGTGATACTATGTGGAAAATAGGTAATGTTGAAATAAAAAATAAAGTTGTACTCGCACCAATGGCTGGTATTTCCAATAGTGCATTCCGCATTATTGCTAAAGAAATGGGCTGTGGTCTAATTGTTGCTGAAATGGTTAGTGATAAAGCCATCTATTATGGAAGTCAAAAAACAATTGATATGCTTTATATGACAGACTATGAAAGACCTATTTCCCAACAAATCTTTGGTAGTGATATAGAAAGTTTTAAAATAGCCGCAAAATATATCGAAGAAAATATGCATCCAGATATTATAGATATTAATATGGGATGCCCAGTTCCAAAAGTTGCTCAAAGGGCACAGGCAGGAAGTGCTTTATTAAAAAATCCAGATAAAGTTTATGAAATAGTAAAAGCCGTAGTAGAAACCGTAAATATACCAGTAACAGTAAAAATAAGAAGTGGTTGGGATAGTAATAGTATTAACGCTGTAGAAATCGCCAAAATATGTGAAAAAGCAGGTGCTAGTGCAATTGCTGTTCATGCTAGGACTAGAAGTCAAGGATATAGTGGAAAAGCCGATTGGAATATTATAAAAGAGGTAAAAGAAAATGTAAGTATTCCAGTAATAGGGAATGGTGATATCAAAACACCATTAGATGCCCAAAATATGCTAGAACAAACCAATTGTGATGCCATAATGATAGGCAGAGGCGTACTCGGAAACCCATGGCTTATTAAAGATACAATAGAATACTTAGAAAATGGTACCTTATCAAAAGAAAGAACCTTAGAAGAAAAAATAGAAATGATAAAAAAACATTTAAACTATTTGTTGAAAATCAAACCAGAAAAAGTAGCAGTGACTGAAATGCGTACTCATGTCCCACATTACTTAAAAGGACTAAAAAACAATAACGAAATTAATAGTAAAATATTTAAAACAAATACCAAAGATGAATTTAATAAAATATTAGATGATTATTTAAACAAGCAAAATATGTCAAACGATTGACACATAATTAACAAAAAGGAAGTGTAAAAATGCCAGAACTACCAGAAGTAGAAACAGTAAAAAATACTTTAAAAAAACAAATATTAAATAAAAAAATAATACTTTCAAACATTTATTGGGATAATATAATTGCAAGTCCAGAAGTGGATGAATTCAAAAAACAAATAAAAAATCAGAAAATAAACAATATCTTAAGACGAGGAAAGTGGTTAATGTTTGAATTAGATGATTACTTCTTGCTTTCACACTTAAGAATGGAAGGTAAATATTTTATCAGAAATAAAGGTGACGAACGAAATAAACATGAACATGTAATCTTTCTTTTTGATGATAACACAGAATTAAGATATCATGATACCAGAAAATTCGGAAAAATGTATTTAATAAAAAAAGAAGAAGTATATGATGTAAAACCTCTTAAAAATTTAGGAAAAGAACCTTGGGACAAAACCCTAACTAAAGAATATTTAAGAGAAAAATTAAATATAAAACCAATCAAGACCCTACTTTTAGATCAAAGTATAATTGTAGGAATTGGTAATATATATGTAGATGAAGTTCTATTTCAAAGTAAGTTACATCCAGAAACACCAGGAGATACACTAAAAGACGAAGACTTAGAGAACATTATAAAGTATACTAGATTAACTTTAGAAAAGGCTATAGAACTTGGAGGAACAACTGTTAAAAGTTATACCTCAAGCGAAGGTGTTCATGGCAGATTTCAAAATGAATTATTAGTGCATACCAAAGAAATGTGTCCAAATTGTAACACAAAAATAACCAAAAAAACAGTCGGTGGTAGAGGAACATATTTCTGTAAAAAATGTCAAAAAAGATAAAGTTATTTAATAATGGGTTTATGTTTATATTCCATTAAAGTTAAATTAACTTTATCTTTTTCTTTTGAATAATATATATAACTTGTTTTAAGTTCAGTTTCAAGACCTTTGTATTTATTAGAATATTTAGTAATAATAGGTAGATTACTTTTGTTTTTAATAGACTTAAGATATAATCTACCTTTTTTATTCATTCCAAGAATCCTAATATACTCTAATTTTTTAGTATTTTCTTCTTTAGTAAAACCACAAAGAATATAAGTAAACATTCGGTTTAGTTTATTATAAGTATATCTTTTAGTTTTAACCTTACTAATTAAATCTTCCAAACTTATAGATTCATAAATATATTTCTTAATTCTGTTTTCAATACCTTCATCAACATTCACGTATTTATCTAAATAATCAATTTCACTAATAATCTTGTATTTAAGTAAATCAAAATAGCCCTCATTAAAATGTAAATTATTTAGTTTATTATAAGTACAAGAAGGAACATACTTTTTTACATCAATTCCATTTTTTAAAGCATCCCTTATACTAGAGGCACTTACAATAGAGCCATCTAAAGATTTACTATGAAAGTCATTGGTACGTTTAATAGTAATAGGTTTAATATTAGTATTAATTAATTCCTTAACATAACTTATTCCAAGCAGGTCATTAGGACAATCAGCCTTAATACCAGTTAAATCATAAGTTGCTTTTGCAAGACTAGTAGGGTAATTAATACCAGAATCTAAATACTTTTTAACTAAAATATTAAACTGTTCACTTCTTTGAGCCAAAGCAATTTTTTCAAAATCCTTTTCATTTAAATTTTCTGTTCCAAAAATAATATTACTAACACCAAGGTTCTTTAAAATATTAATTGCTCCATAAGCAAAAATATCAGCAGATGCAACACTAAACATAAAAGGAAGTTCAACTACTAAATCTACATAGTTTAAAGCAATATCAGTTTTAGTCCATTTATCAATGATACTCATATCTCCTCTTTGAGTATAATTACCACTCATAACAAGAATAATTGTACTGTCAGGAAATAACTCTTTAACTTTTTCAATATGATAAATATGCCCATTATGAAAGGGATTATATTCACAAATTATACCAACGCTTTTCATTCAAATCACCAACCATATTATAATTTATATTAAAATATTATTCAAGAAAAAAACTGAATATTTTATTCAGTCTCTTCACTCAAATAAACAATATTATCATAACAATCCTTAATAATAGTTTCCAAATCATTAGGAGTTATCTGCATAGACATAGCCTCAGAACCAAACGCACATATTAATTCTTTTTCCTTAAAAATCAAAGGATCAATTACAACTGCACTAATTAAACTATGGTCAAACCCGAAAGGAGTCATACAACCAGGTTGCATATTAGTAAGTTCTATCATTTCATCACCAGAAACCATATTAACCTTTTCGCCAACATTACGTTTTAAAAGTTTAGAATCCATTCTACTAGTTGCTAGAGTAATGTATAAATAAAATTTACCAGATTTACCCTTTAAAAATAAAGTTTTAGATTCACATCCATCCCAACCAAGTTCCTTATCTACTTTATCGGCCGTTTCATAATTTAAAATAGGTTCATGTTCAGCCACAGTAGGATTTAAATTTAATTTTCCGATTATTTCATAACACTTTTTATTATTTTCATTCATTTGTATCACCAAATACATTATATACTTAACTTTACACTTTTGCAACTTTTGGCAATCTTTGGAGAATGTGACCTAAACCATTGTAAAAGTAGGGTCTTTTTTTATGCCCGAAACCGGCCAAAGTATTGACAAAGTAGGGGGGGGGGGGG
>JAAWSW010000074.1 GCA_022801735.1 Bacilli bacterium
CCCCCCCCCCCCCCTACATAGTCAAGAAAAACAACTGATGAGGTGTAATTTTCTCGTAAATGAGTGTAAAGGATTTAAGACAAACAAAAAAGCAGATTAAAATCTGCTCTAAAATAACAATTACCTTTCTTTTTATATACCCCTATATAAATTAATAAACCAACTAATAATTAATAGTACAATAAATATTAAATAATATTTACTAAATACACCAAATAACCATTTAAAAAATAAATCTTTATTCATAATACAATCATAAATTAAAATAAAAACAAAAAACACACTAAATAAAAATAATGGAAACGCTAAAATATTATAAGAAAAAGATCCAATAACATTAAAGGAAAATATACATTCAAAAGCCCTACTCATCCCACAACCAGGGCAAGGAATACCAAAAACATCTTTAATTACACAATCTGGTTTCAAATTCCATAAAAAAAGAAATAGAAGTAAAGCAAGTCCTAAGATTAATAAACTTCTAAGTCTTTTCATAATTAATCTTTTAATTCTACTCCGTAACCATCAACATTAATGCTGCCAGTTAAAATTAAAATACCTTCAATTAATCCCCAGATAGCAGATACAAATGAAAAAATACCACAAGTAAGCACTGTTATAAGTAATTGTGCAACTGCCTTTCCTGTATAACCTAAATAAAAATTATGAATTCCAAGTGCCCCTAAGAAAATTCCTAAAAGACCTGCCGCAATTTTAGATTTTGCTGCTGGATTATTATTAGCGTTTTGATTCACTTCTTCTGCTAAAGTTCCACATGATAAACAAACTTGTTGTCCATCATCTAATTTGTTTCCACATTTTTTACAATACATAATCATTTCCTCACCTTCTATAAAAATATTATAACACGTCATCATAAAATAAATCAAGAAAAAAACACCCATTTATTGGGCGCATGAATTAGGGCTTACAAATTCTGGTACTGTAAAATCATCACCAACATAAGTAACTTTATAATTTGAACCAAGGTAAGAATTACCTTCACAACCTAACTTTGAATTACTTGCAAAAGTAAATTGACCATTAACAAAGTTCATTGTACTACTATCAATTTTAGAAATCTCAAGATTTGTTTTCAAATTTGAATTAGTCTTAGCAAGTTCTACAAATGCTGGGTCAGTAATATTATTTTTCTTTAATACAGACTCTAAATCATAAACCTTTTCCATATTACTATTAAACACGGTCACATTAGTCCCCTTTTCTGTAACAGTTAGAATAAAGAATTTATCATCAAAAACACCAACCGTATTAATAAAATCAGTAGACGCATATCTGGTCATACGATTATCATTAATATAAAAACCTGTATTAGTATCATCTAAAAGCACCTTTAAATCACTATAAACTATTTCTATAGGCTTACTTTCACCATCAAGAACCACATCAGTTAACTTTATAAGATTAAGTGTACTACAAAAATTTTCAGGAGTATTTCCTTTAATACTATTAAACTCACGCCATGTCATTTCAAAAGTACACTCACTGCTAATATCCAAATCACTCGGATTAGCATAGTGCTTAACCCCTTTGGATGATCCATTATTCTTACTTAAAAATGCATAACTAATTAGCCCTATAACTAAAATAATAATTATAAAAAGTAATATATAAACTAATACTGTTTTTCCCTTTTCACTCATTACTGTCACCTCTATTATTTATAATATCACAAAAACATATAATTTACTATAACTTCAAAACAACATTTGCCACAATCTGTAATTGGTCAAAACGCTTTTCCACCTTACCAGTAACATGTAAAACATCATGTTCATTAATATTAGAATAACGATTATATATTTTAGGAAATAACACAATATCTACTTTAGATAATTCGTCACTGCCAGTAATAAACATCATTTTTTCCTTACGTTTAGTATCAATCGTTTTAACCTTTTCAGCATATACAATAACTTCAACTATCCTATCAAAATAAGAATCCAAATGCCTTAAATCAATAATATTGCTATTTTTAAGTTTGTATTCAGTAATTGGATGATTACTCAAATAGAAACCAAACACCTGTAACTCAAATCCCATAATCTCATTTTTACGATATTCATCAACCACATTTAATTCAGGTTTTAATAAATCATCAAGTAAATCACCAAGTTCAGCATAATTTATAATAATTTCTAAATTAGAAATCAAAGTTTTCCTATTATAACCTAACTTATCAAAAGTTCCAGCAAGTATAAGACTTTCTAGCACCTTAATATTAACCGCTTTCCCGTAACATCTTTTAACAAAATCAAAAATATCATCAAAAGGTTGGCCTCCTCGCCTTTCCAAAATAGTCTTAACTGCAGAAGAACCAACATTTTTAATATTAGTCAGTGGAAATACAATATCACTGCCTAAAATAAAATAATTATCAGTACTAACATTAATATCAGGAACAACAATATTTATCTTATTTAATTTACACTCATACATATACTCCCTAGTCTTACTTTCACTATTAATAGCAAGAGAAAGTAAATGTTTCATAAAAAGCATTGGGTAATGAGCCTTCAAATAAGCCATTCTATAAGAAATCATCGAATAAGCCACAGAATGAGAATGATTAAATCCATAAGATGCAAAACTTAAAATCAAATCATAAACCCTAAGTGCCAAAGATTCATCATATCCTCTTTCTACACTTTGTTTAATAAATTTATCCTTTTGGGAAGCCAAAACAGATTCCTTTTTCTTACTCATCGCCTTTCTTAATATATCAGCCTCAGAAAAACTATAACCTGCCATAACATTAGCAATCTGCATAATTTGTTCCTGATAAATAATAATACCATAAGTAGGCCTTAAAATTTCTTCTAAATCAGAATGTAAATAATCAATTTTTTCTCTTCCTTGCTTACGCCTAATATAAGAATCAATATTTTTCATAGGTCCAGGTCTAAATAAAGCAAGAGCCGCTCCAATATCCTCAAAACAAGAAGGTTTAAACTTTCTTAAAAAATTAATCATACCTTCCGATTCGAATTGAAAAATACCAATAGTATTAGCCGTTTTAAAAATTTCTAATGCTGCCTCATCATCTTCAGGAATACTATCAAAATCAAGTTCAGGAATTTCTGATAAAATATTATTAATTAAAGTTAAATTTTTAAGTCCCAAAAAATCCATTTTAAGTAAACCTATTTCCTCTAAATAAGTCATATCATACCCAGTAGTATAAAATTCATGACTATGATCAAGTGGAATTACTTCATCCAAATCAAACCGTGACATGACAATACCCGCAGCATGAATCGAACTATGTCTTTTAAGTCCCTCGAACTTTAAAGCAATTTTATATACCATTTTTAAATCTTCATTCAACTTTAAAAAATCATTAACCTGAAAAATCTTCGCATTATCTCTCAAAGAAAGTCTTGAATCCATAAATTTACTAAGTAAATCCAATTTTTTATTATCAATATCTAATACACGTCCAACATCTTTAACCGCCTGACGAGCCCCTAACGTCCCAAAAGTAATAATAGGCGCAACTTTTTTAGTACCATACTTATTAATACAATAATTAGTTACTTCATCACGCCTCGTATCTTCAAAATCCACATCAATATCGGGCATACTAATTCTCTCAGGATTTAAAAACCTTTCAAAAAGCAAATTATATTTAAGTGGATCAACCGTCGTAATATTAAGTAAATACGCAACTAAAGAACCAGCCGCGCTTCCCCTTCCAGGTCCTACCAATATCCCATTTTCTTTTGCATACCTAATATAATCAGCGACAATTAAAAAATAATCACAAAAGCCCATCTTATTAATTACATCTAACTCATATTTTAATCTAATCTTATATTTTTTATTAACTGTACTTCCAAAAATTCTTTTAAGGCCTTTAATACATTCTTCTTTTAAATACTCAATAGAACTTTTCTCACAAGGATATATAGGCATTAACTTTTGATTAAAAGAAATTTCCAAATTACATAATTCATTTATTTTATGATTATTTTCCTCTGAAGTATTCTTTAAAGGAAATAAACTAACATCATACTTATCCATAACTACTTCTAATGCAAGTTTCCCATCCCTTATCGCATACAAATATTTTAAATAAGTTTCTTCCTCTTTTTCTAAACATAAAATATCATTAAAATACACAGTATTAGAACTTTTAATTTTTGACTTTTCATCATCATTCTTATATCCAATAAATAAATACTTATATATTTTTTTCAAATCATTATATAACGCCTTACTAACATATGGCATTACACAAACAATATCAGAACTATATTCCGAAAGATCATCTAAAGTAATTTGCCTATCCGAAGACAAAGTTGAAAGTTTAATTAAGTTTTTATAACCACTATAATTTTGACAATATAAAACAACCATTAAATCACTAACAAGCACCTCTAAACCAATAATAGGCTTAATATCATTGCTTTTACAAGCCTTATAAAAATCAATGACACCATACATATTATTATCTGCCATGCTTAAAGTATCAAGACCTTTTTCTTTTGCAAATCTCACAAGTTCTGGTATTTTTATCATACTAGAAAGTAAATAGTTGCCTGTTTTCAAATTAAGTGGTACATAACTCATACTTTCACCTTCTTTAACTATATTTTACTATAATTTATATTATTTGGAAATGTTTTAAAGGATTTTTCATATAATTTTATTATAAATATTTGACTTAAAGTTAAATTTATGATAAAGTGGTAAGGCGTAGAGAAAAAACTTAAGGAGGTATATTATGGCAAAAAAAGTAACAAATAAAAAACCTTTATCTGGAAATCGTCGTTCACATGCCTTAAATGCAACTAAACATGCATTTAAACCAAATTTACAAACTATAACTATTAATGGTAAAAAAGTAAGAATGACTGCAAGAGAAATTAGAACATTAAATAAAATGCTTGCTAAATAACATCTGAAAACAGATGTTTTTTTATTTAATTAATAATAAAAAAAATACGCTTTAGATTCCCATATGAGTAAAATAAATAAAAAAGAAAAACCTAAATATATAAACAAACTTTATGAACAAATATTATTTGTATTACAAATAGATAATAATAACAAAGAATTCTTAGAATACAAAACATTTATAAATAACTTAAAAAAATAACATATAAAAAAACAAGAGGTAAAAA
>JAAWSW010000075.1 GCA_022801735.1 Bacilli bacterium
AAAGTCTAATTAGACTTTCTTATTTTGTATGTTTTTTGTTTTACTATTTCATTTTTTCTAAACGTGGTTTCACGTGTGTTGAAGAATTTTATGTACTCTTCTAGACTGATATTGGTAAATGAAGTTACTCCATTATTTATAAGTTTATCAAATGAGGCTTTATCTGAACTGGTTAAGTCAACAACTCCATCTTCAGATAATTTTTTAAACATTGGATCAAGGATTAGTCTTTTGTATAAACCTTTATGTTTATAATAAATAATTATAAAACTATGATTAATTAATGTTTCGTCAAATTGAAGGGTGGAATAAACTGCACAGTTTATATTGTCTCTTTGTAAAGATTTTTCTATACGATATACAAATTCTGTATTCCATTCTTGATGACTTATATTATAGTCGTCAATATCAAAATCAATCATTGTTGCAATATCTAATAGATGTCTTCCAAATGGAATTACACCTTCTATTTTAGATTGAATGTCTAATTCAACTATTGAGTCACATATTTTATAATAGTAAAATTGAATTATGGATTTATAGTTTTCCTCCTCGCCAATTGCTTTTTGCATAGCCGCACGATATTTATCGTTTTCATTTTCTAGTATATAAACAGATGGTAATCCTGCAGTTAAAAATAATTTATTAATAAACCCTCTAATACTTCTACCATTACCATCAAAAAACGGATGAATTTTTATTAATTTGCATTTTAATATAACACATCTATCAATGTATTCAAAAATTCTATCTGAATTTTTGAATACTGTTTGGCCAAGGTTAAACAGGTCTTTGACCTCGCCGTCTAATTCTTTTAGGTCTTCTCTAATGGCATAGTAAGGTGATAGATCAATGGCTACATCGTTTAGATGAGCAGGTGCATTTCTGATAACTCCTCCAGCCTCTGGATAAGGGGCTTTTGAATATAATTTTCTATGTAATTCTAATAATGTATAAATATCAAAGTTATTGTTTATTTCTGCCGAATGTATATAGTCATACATTTCTCTTAGTCCTTCATATTCAAATTGACTATGAGTACCTTCTAAAATGCATTCACATTCAATATAATGATTTACAAACTGTTCTTTAAGATCGTCTAAATCTCTATATTTTTCTCCTAATCTATAATAAAGTGTAATTAAATGTCTTGGTAGGTCTTTATCTTTATTATATAAATTACCATTTTGCCCTTTTTCAAGGTAACTCTGGAACTCTTTTCTGATGATTTCTACTAATTCTAGTCCGTATTCTGCTTGTTTCATGTTTCCTCCTTTGATAATTTTTCTAATTATTCTATCAAAGAAATAAATTTTAGTAAAGAAAAACATTTAGATTTTCTAAATGTTTATACACCTACTGACATTGTTTCTGGCAAGGTTGATCCACCATCTATAACAATACCTTGTCCTGTAATATAACTAGATTCTTCACTGGCTAAGAAAGCAGCAAGATTACCCAATTCTTCAATTGTTCCTAGTCTTTTCATTGGAATTCCACTAGCGATTCCTTCTACAACACTTTGAGGGTTTTCTTTATTTGTATCTTTTGCAATTCCTTCTACCATTGGTGTCATAATATACCCTGGCATTATGGCATTTACTCTTATATTTTTTTCTACTAATTCTGCGGCTAATCCTTTAGTAAATCCAATTAAAGCGGCTTTGGTTGTAGCATAGGCTACTTCTCCACTATCGGCAACCATTGGACCTGTAACACTTGATAGATTGATAATTGAACCGTTTTCCATATATGGTAGTGCGGCTTTAGTAACGTTCCATGTGCCTTTGATATTAACATCAAAATGGAAATCTCTAATTTCGTCTGACATTTCCATAAATGTCTCTAATTTAGCCACTCCTGCATTATTTACTACTATATCGATTTTTCCACATCTATCTTTTATATCTTTTATACATGCATTTACTCTATTAGCATCTCTAATATCCACTTTATATGCAAGTACTTTATGACCTTCTTCATTTAATTTTTTTACTGTATTTTCTAATTCGTTTGAATAATCTAAAATGGCGATGCTAGCACCTTCTTTTAGAAATACTTTTACTATTCCAAGACCATTTCCCATAGCCCCTCCAGTTATTACTGCTACTTTATTTTGTAATTTCATATTTTTCCTCTTTCTATTAATACTTCAACTTCATCATTATTATTTATATTGAATGCATTTGCGTCATCTGTATCTAAATGTAATCTTAAACCAGCGTCTTTATCAGGTTTGATATAAACGTTTTTTAATATTCCACTTTTTTGGCCATCTACTTTAATACAGACTTTTTCTATACCTTCTAAGTTGTATTTTAAAATGTCGTTTGGTGTTATATGTATATGACGGTTTGCTAGTATTAAACCTTTATCTAAATTTACTTTTCCTTTTGGACCAATTAAAGTAATTGGAAGACTATTATCTAAATCCCCTGAAGATTTTATTGGTGGATTAGCCCCTAAATAATAGGCATCTGTTCTAGAAATCTCTATTTGATTATAGTCTCTAAAAGGTCCTAAAACACGTACTTTTGATATTTCTTTTTCTTCATATTTAATTGTAACAAAACTTTTGGATGCGAACTGAGTTGGTTGATCTAAGATACGATCTATTTCAATTACATCATCACCAAATAATTGTATATATACCTCTTTGGTTAAATGAACATGTCTATTAGACACACCAACTTTAATAAAAATAATACCACCCCTTACTTTGATATAATTATATCATATTTCTACTGTCTATTAAATATATTTTTATAGAAGGGAGAATATTATGAATAACAATTTTTTAAATCAAAATGCTTTTCCAGGAACACCTTTATATACAGGAGGTAATGCAGTTCCTAATCAAGACAGTGCGAATAATTATCAGAGTGTAGTACCTGATACTGAATTTGAACAATCTTATATTGAAAATATTTTGAGACTTAATAGAGGTAAACAAGTAGAAATATATGCTTCTTATCCAGATTCTACTGAATGGCGTGACCGAATTTTTAAGGGTATTATTGAACAATCAGGGCGTGATCATGTTATTTTAAGTGATCCAACAACTGGCAATTGGTTCTTAATTTTAATGATTTATATTAACTTTATTAAGTTTGATGAACGTATTATTTCTAGTGAACAATTTTATCCAAATAATTGAAATAGATAGGGAAATTTGCTATAATGATGATAGGTGGTAGTATGACTATTTTAATCATTATTTTAGCAAGTTTTTTTATTATTTTTATTTTAGGGGTATTAATTGCTGGAACATATAATAGTTTTCAAGGATATGTTATTAGGATTAATGAGGCGGAAGCAAATATTGATTCTACTTTAAGGTCAAGGTTTGATTTACTTAATAAATCTATTGATATTATAAAAGCGAATGCTAAAATTGAGGGTGAAATATTTACTAGTATAATTAAACTTCGTTCTAGAAAGTTATCTAATTTTGATCTTGACAGACAATTATATGAAGGTATTAAGGAGTTCAACAAATATAAAGAAGAATATCCAGAACTCAAAAAAAGTGAAGTATTTACTCGTATTGATATTTCTTTAAGTGAGTCAGAAGCAGAAATTGTGGCTTATAGGAAATATTATAATGATATTATTACGGATTATAATAAACTGGCTAAGAAATTTCCTTCTAATATAATTGCTCTTATATTTAAGTTTAAACCAAAATTATATTTTGATGGTAAAGATATGAGCGATGATGATAATAAAGATTTTAAATTATAAAAAGGTATAAAATTTAATTTATACCTTTTTTGTATTATATAGTTCCTGTCCAATTTACTGTAGCATTTTGTGCTCCCCATGGAGAACCAGTTATAGCATTTGCTTTTCTGTTTATATTTATTGTTTTTAGCGCAGTCATTCCAGAACCAAGGAAAGCCTTACTATCTATATTTTTAACTCCACTACCTATATTTATTGTTGTTAATTCTTGCATATTATATACAAATTTTTCCTCTAATGTTTCTACTGTGTTTGGTAAATTTATCTCTGTCATGTCACGTATTAAATAAATTGATAATGATCCTAATGTTTTTATATTTGGAGGAATTATTAATTCTGTATTATTTCTGTTAGCATATGAATTTAATTTTGTATTATTAATACTACCATCACTGTTTCTATCATAGATGAATGCATTATCCCCTTCCATTAAATTAGCTGTGAATGCTCCAGGGCCTAAGGTTTTAACAGTACTTGGTATTTTGATAGTTTTCAAATTATTACGTGTAAATGCTTCTTTCGAAATTGTTTCTAGTCCATCATTTAATTCTATAGATTCTAAGTTAGAAAATGCGAAGGCTTGCTCTTTAATCGTTTTTAAATTTGCGGGCATTTTTATATTTTTTATTTGTGTTTGAAAGAAGGCTATATACCCTATATAAGTTATCGTATCTGGCATAATTACTGTTGTTATATTTTTCTTTGTGAATGGTCCTGTGGCAGCAGTGCCTGTTCCTGTTCCATCTGCTATTTTAGTAACAGTTAGTCCTCTTATCTTGTTTGGAATTTTTACCTTATCACCACATGAAGCATCATAATTTGTTATGGTTGCTGTTCCATCAGTATTATCTAGAATTGTAAAACAGTCTTCACTAGTAGTAATTACATTTCCTTTGACTTTAATATTTAAATTGGTCTGAAAGGCTGCGTAGCCTGCTGTCATTACAAATAGTAAACTGATTATTGATACTATTATTATTTTTCTTTGTTTCTTTTGTTTTCTATTTCTTTTCATTACTACCACCTTATGTTTATTATATAGTCTTTCTTTTATCTTTTTTTGTCATTATTTGTCTATTATAATTATATCTCATTTATATTCATATGACAACAATATAAGTTGTTTCTATTTTATCTTTCTACCATTATACCCCGCCCCCCCCCCCCTACT
>JAAWSW010000003.1 GCA_022801735.1 Bacilli bacterium
CAGCAAGGACAAATATCTCCTTCTTCAATATTAATAATATCACCAGAAGCAAACACTTCAAAATCACTTAAATTAACATTTATATAATGATGATCAGTCTTATTAGCACCAACAACAAAGTTATGCATTGTTTTAACTTCATTATCGATAACAATTTTAGCCTTTACCCCAACTGGACCTAATGACCCAAAAGAAGCATCAGTAACTGTTTTTAACTCCTCTTCAGTAGCCATTAAAACTTCCTTAGCACCAAGTAACTTACGTAACTTAGTATCATTAAGTTCCCTATTACCTTTAACTAAAGCAAACACAACTTCACCATCAACATTGCACACTAAAGTTTTAACAGTTTTATCTATACTTATATTAAGCATATCTACTATATCATTAATAGTATGAGCACCAGGTGTAGACACTAACTCCATTTTTAAATTATCTTCATCACCAAAAGTTTTTCCTTTAACTTCAGCAATCTCAATATTAGAAGCAAAGTCACACTTATCACATAAAACTAATACATCTTCACCAATTTCAGTAACCGCCTGATATTCTTCAGATAATTTACCCCCCATAGCACCAGTATCAGCTTTAACAACACGATAATCAATACCCATACGATTAAACATATTATTATAAGCCTTAGCCATCTTATTATAAGTTATCTCTGTATGTTCACTATCTATATCAAAACTATAAGCATCTTTCATTGTAAATTCACGTGTACGAATAAGTCCATATCTAGGTCTAGTTTCATCACGATATTTATTGCCAATTTGATATAAATTAAGAGGCATATCTTTATATGACTTAACCATTTCTTTTGCAGCCATAACAAATAACTCTTCATGAGTAGGACCTAAAACATAATCCCTATCATAACGATCTTTCATGCTAAACATATCATTACCAAAAGCATTACGTCTGCCAGATTTTTCATAAATTTCACCAGCAATAAGCATAGGCATAGAAACTTCGTTAGCATCTGCCTTATTCATTTCATCACGAATAATATTTTCAATTTTTTGTTTCACCCTAAGACCAAGAGGCATAAACATATAAATCCCACTAGCAGTCTTTTTTACCATTCCACTCTTAACTAAATACTTTCCACTAATAGAATCCTCATCCTTAATATCATCTCTAATAGTATAGAAAAAACTATTACTTAACTTCATAAAAATCCTCCTTTATATAACAAAAAAGAATCATACCATAAGGAGTGCATATAAGCACGGTACCATCCTTTTATTTACTTAATTTAGATAACGGCTATTAACCGGAAATGTTTTCATTTCACTCTGAAGGTAGGAATTAAATAACATCATAACTTGTTCTCACTATCCAAGTTCACTTTATATGAGAGATTATATAATATTCCTTCATTAACGTTTTACAAATACATATTAACACACTTAAATACTTTTGTCAAAAACAAATATATTCTCGATTATAACATTAACTTCTAGTATAATATGTGTAGGATATATTTAATTAGCGTTAGGTGCACTCCTTTACAATCATTTGCAAAGGAGGTGATGTAAATGACAAAAAGAGAAAAATTTCTTTCTTTTGTTATCTTACTCCTCTTTACTTTAGTATTTATACTAATGTATAAATTTCTACTTTAAAGAAAAAGCACACTAACGCTCAAGTCTGAGTATTAGTGTGCAAACCCAACGGAATGTACCTAACAAGCAGCAGTTAAGTATATCCTTTTATAGTGTATGCATTTCATCTGCTTACATACTAATATTAACACACTTACCCCACTTTTGTCAAAAATTAATTAGCCTTATGAATTTTAAATTTATAACTTATCTTATCAATAATTATATATGCAATTGACACAAAAAATATATTCATAATCAAAGACGAATAAATACTTCTAAATAAATTAAATAAATCAAAAGATGCATTAGCAGTTATTAAAATAAGTCCATACGTTAATGATCTATATACAACAATTAAAATAATTCCCATAATAACTACATTAATAAAATTATTCGCAAGTAATAAATTCATTCTTGTAATTATAAAACCTAAAAGTAAAAATAAAAATCCATGAATAACAATTGTATTAGTATATATTAAATCATAAAATATACCTGTAATAAAACATGATAAATAAAACTTATTTCTTTTATTATTAAAATATGGATAAACAATAATCAGTGACATAACAGTAAACAAAGGCAAAAACAAACCATTAATAGAAACTAAATTTGATATTATACTATCTAAGATAAAAGATATAATCAAAACTAAAATAACCATCATTTGCTTTTCCTCTTTAAAATAGTCACATAATCAACCTTATCAAAATCAACTGAACTTTTAACTAAAGCAACTTTAGATAAATCAAAATTATCAGTCGTCACCTTTGTTACATGACCTATTAATAAACCGCTAGGGAAAGTGCCACCCATTCCTGTGGTAACAACATCAGAACCTTTTGGAATATCAATATTTTCACTTATACCTTCAACCGTATATGTATTAGATTTTGAACTATATTTTGAAATAAGGCCATATACATAAGTATCATTCGCTTTAATTTTAACACTTATTTTATCACTCATATTATCATTAGAAAGTAATTTAACTGTACTATAATAATTACTCACACTAGATACTTTTCCTACAAGACCATAACTATTTACAACTGCCATATCCTTTTCAATACCATTTTTCTTCCCCTTATCAATCGTTACCTCATCATACCAATAGTCAATATTACGATTAACAATCGTTGCATGTTTATAAAATTGATCACTAAGAATAGTTTCTAATTCTAAATTTTTCTTAAGTTCATCTACTTCATTTCTTAAATTATCATTTTCAGCAGTAGTTTTATCCATACTTTTTTCTTTTTCTTTTAAATCCTTATACTTCTCATAAATATCATTTTTTTCTCTGCCCTCACGAATTATATCCTTAACAAAATTAACTGGTGTACTAACAACATTAATAATAAAAGTACCACTATCTTTAATCATTTTTTCAGGGAAACTTAAATTCCTATCACGTTTTAAAGCAACAGAAAGAACCACTAATACAATAGCAAGAACAATAACTGCAATAATAATCAAATATCTTTTATCAAATTCTTTCTTTCTGTACATAGTATCACCCATCTAAAATTATAATACATTTTTTAAATAAAACCAACTAAATTTTTCCATTTTCTAAAAAACTATAATACTTATTTTTACTAACAATTACATGATCAACTAACTTTATTCCCATTAAATAACCAATTTCATTTAATCTATCAGTAACAATAACATCCTCTTTACTGGGCCTAACATCACCAGTTGGATGATTATGTACACAAATAATTGCTGTAGCATTAACCAAATAAGCCTCTTTAAAAACATCACGAGGATGAACCATACTTTCATTAACAGTCCCCATAAAAAGTAGTTTTTCACTTAAAACTTTTTTATTAGAATCTAAATACAAACAATAAAAATACTCCTGATATTCATTAACGATATTTTTGTAATAATCATAAACAACCTCTGGTGTTGTAATTTTAACATCAACAATTTTATCCTGCTTAATATTCATTCTTCTATTAAGTTCCTGAATAGCAAGTATCAAACACGCTTTAGCAGTTCCTATCCCCTTTATTTGTGTAAGTGCATGAAATCCAATATTTTTTAAATTTTGTATAGTTCCTATTTTTTTCAAAAGTTCCATTGCAAGCACTTTAGCCGAAACATCTTTAGTACCAGTTTTTAAAACAATAGATAACAATTCCTCATCACTTAAACTTTGGACCCCTTTATTAATAAGCCTTTCCCTAGGCCTATCATTAATAGGCAAATCTTTAATTTTAATACTCATTATTTACCAACTCCTCATACTTAGATAAAACCTGATTACAAATAACTTCAATAGTCCCATCTTCACTTGTTTGCGCTAAAAGTTCATCATACTGACCAAGTATAGTTAAAAAACTAACATTATCAGTAATTTTTTCTTTTATATATGTATCATAACCTTTGTTTTCATAAAATTTTTTTATTTTTTCAGCATTCTTTTTACTCTTACTAATTCCTATATATGTATAATACATGTTATCTTCAACATTATAAATATAGTGCTGAAAATCCTTCATATTATTAGTCATATTTTCTTTGTTGGAATATACACCCTTTTGAACATAATAAATCGTTTCTGCATTTTTAGAAACTGTAATACTATCCGCCTTATCATAACCACTTATTAAAAAATAAGCCATCATTACTCCTAAAAGTAAAGAAAAAGTTACTGGGAAAAGATATTTTTTCATACTATCACCTTTTACCATTTTATAATAAAATAGTTTCTAAAAATGTCGAAAAATAATAAAATATCTATATATTTATCACATTTCTACTTAATAAACATATTTATCTTCTTTTCCTTTTCTATCTGTTTTAAACTTTTATCTGGTGTAAGTAAATCTTCTGGCATTGTTCCACCTTGCCCTTGAATAAACTTTCTAATATCCCTTCCCATATTATAATGAGTTTTATTTGCTTTATCTTCTCCATTAACATTGTCATTCTTTAACTTTTGCTGCGTCTGTGAAATTCTAAATAAGTTGGCAATTAATTCATCACTACCCATGTTATCCAAAATATCTTCTCTATATCTGAGTCCCTTTCTTTTTGCTATATCATTTGCACTCTCCCCATTGTATAATCCTTTATATCCTGCATTATGAAATTTATCAAAATTTTTAACTCCAGCATTTTTGGCAGTTTGATTTAATAAATAATTTCCTTTCTTAGTTAAACTTCTTTGGTATAGTCTTTTTTCATCCTCAGATAGTGAACTATATTCAATTTCACTAAGTTCTTGTTTTCTAGTTTGCACCGCAAAGTAAGTTTGTCCCAAAGCAATTACTTCTTTTTTTGAATCACCATTTTGAACAATTAAATAACAAGCATATCTAGATAATTTATAATCTTGCTGTACTCTTTGTGCACCTTTAGCAATTTCTATCATTTTGTTGAGTTCAACAAAATGATCAGAAGTATTATATTTACTAGAATTACAGGCAACCATTGCTTTTTCTAAAACCTTACGAAAATTTCTCCATTCTTTATATTCTAATACTTTTTGAAGTTCTCTTGCTTCCCAATATTCATTTCCAAATTCATCAGTATGTCTAATTTTTTCAAATACACTTTCATTATATTTTTCAATTTCATTCATAGTATTTCCTCCTTTTTGAAACAAATTTCTTAGCCCCTTATATGTAATATACTGCATCCATCTATCAAATTCCTGCATCAAACATAAAAAAAATGCACAAAAGTACAATTTTAACAAAAAAAGATAGATTTCTCTATCCTTAAATTCCTCTTCTTCTTAAGAATGCTGGAATAACATCATCACCATCTTCTTCAACTGCAATAGGATCAATTAAAGTGTCTTCTGCTGCATGAGCCGCATTTTCTACTTGTTTATTGTTAAATCCTGTAGCAATTACAGTAACGATAATTTCATCAGTAAAATTCTCATTAATAACTGCACCAAATATAGTATTAATATCAGTATTTGCAGATTTTCTAATAGCCTCTACTGCTTCTTCAACTTCAAATAAAGTTAAATTTGGTCCACCAGTTACGTTAATAATAGCATCAGTAGCACCATCTATACTAGTTTCTAATAATGGACTAAATACCGCTTGATTAGCCGCTTCTACTGCTCTATCTTCTCCAACACCAGCACCAATACCAATTAAAGCATCACCACGTTTTTCCATAACTGCTTTAACATCGGCAAAGTCTAAGTTGATAAGTCCAGCCACTGCAATTAAGTCAGAAATTGATTGAACACCACGTCTTAACACATTATCAACTTCTTTAAACGAATCTAAAAGTGGAGTTGATTTATCAATAATCTCTCTTAAACGATCATTAGGTACAACAATTAAAGTATCAACATGTTCTCTTAATTCTTCAATACCTGCTAATGCTTGCTCCATACGTTTTTTACCTTCAAAAGAGAATGGTTTTGTAACAATTCCCACTGTAAGAGCACCTAAACTTTGGGCAATATCAGCAATTACAGGAGCAGCACCAGTACCAGTACCACCACCCATTCCACATGTGATAAATACCATATCAGAACCTTTTAAAGCCTCTTCAATTTCATTTTTTGATTCTAATGCAGCCTCTTTACCAACTTGAGGGTTAGCACCTGCACCTAAACCGTTAGTAAGTTCCTCACCAATTTGTATTTTAGTTTCTGCTAAAGATGCATTCAAAACCTGTGAGTCTGTATTTGCAACTATAAAATCTACTGCTTGTACACCAGTTTCTATCATTCGGTTAACAGCGTTTCCACCACCACCACCGATTCCTATTACTTTTATTTTTGCTAATTGATCCATTTCTAATCCAAACATTTTTATTTCCTCCTATTACTCACCAAAAAAGTATCCAAATACTTTACCAAGCATTGTATCGCTTGATGCATTTATAAAATGTTTATTAGTAGATGATAATGTCTCCATATCACTTTTACTAAGCATTGTATAATCTTGTCCTTTTAACTTAAGTGTACTAATAAAATAAATTATATTACCAAGTGCAGTACTATATTTATTATTACGTACACCAATTAATTTAATCTTCCCTACACTAGCATTATTACCAAATACACTAGCAAGTGCATATTCAAACCCTAGAGCATTACTTACTCCACCAGTTACTATTATATACTGAATAGGCCTATTTGTTAAGAGGTTTATTTCATTTTTTGCAAGAGATAAGATTTCTTCTACCCTTGACATAACCACTTCTGAAACCTCTAATTGATTAATTTTTATTTTCTTTCCATCTAAATTTACTGTTTCATATATATCACTTACATTAGCACTTCGTTTATGTGCAAAAGCAAATTTTTCTTTTATTTTCTTTGCCTCTAATGCATCTACCTTATACATATAAACAATATCATTATCAATGTCTTTACCACCCATACCAACTATCTTTGTTTGAGCAGGTATTCCTTTATTATAAAGATTAACAGTAGTAACCTCACTACCTACATTAATAACTACACCAATACTGTCATTAATTTCTTTAGTTTGAAAAGAACTAATATCCCCTATACTACCTAAAGAGATATCGGCAATTTCCACGCCTAAGCTTTCCAAAATACTAGCAACTGAATATACATTTTTCTTAGGCACACTTGTCATCATTGCACGTGCCATTAATTTAGATCCAGGAAAATCTTTAGGATCCTTCATAATAGTTTTATCATTGATTTTAAAATCAATTGGCACTGTACAAACAAATTCTTTATCCTCTTTTAAATTATGTACAATTCCATCCTTAAAGGCACGATTCATATCTCTTGCAGAAATAGTTTCACCTTCAACATCAGATATACCTTTAATTATTTTATACTCAGCAAAATAACTAGGTACAGAAGCAATTACTTTATTAATTTTAATTCCAAGCATTTCCTCTACCTCATTAAATGCTTTAGCAATAGATTCTCTTGCTAAATTAGGATCAACAATCAAACCTTTTTTTATACCTAAAGCTGGAGTAGCGGTTGCCGCTAGCAAATTTAAATGATTTTTATGCAATTCACAAACAACTAGTTTAATAGTATCGCTGCCGATATCAATGCTAGTGTACACATGCTCCATACCATCATCTCCTACAGTATTAATACAATTATACTATATTTTTTTTAAAATGCAAAGTAAATGCCAAAAAAAATTGGGATATCCCAATAATTTTATTCAAATACTTTAAAGTATTCTCCAGAATCTAAATACAAGATTCCTTTTTTATTATTAAACTCTTTTATAATCTCTACATAATGATTAATTTTATTAAATTTATTTAAAGTTAAATAAACATAATTCCCATCACTCATAGTAATCAAAAATCTTTCTTCGTCCACCTCGTTAGGGTCATATTTAATCTCCGAAATACGTTTAACAATTTCATAATCTATATATTCCATTTCCTTAATAAAACTAGTATAAACTTTATTTGGTACATAATTGACTAAAGTTGGAACTGAAAAATTACTTTCAGTTTCTGTGCCATCTTTCAAAATAGTTTTTTTATTAGGTACATAATAAAATAAAGGTAAATTTTCTTCAATTTCAATAGTTATATTAGTAAGAAACTTTTTATGTACTTTCGCCTTCTTTATATATGGATCTTTTTCTAATCTATTTTCAATTAAACCAGATAAATTCTGCATGCTTCTAGGATAATCAGAAAGTCCAGCAAGTTTAATCACCTGCCATTCACTATATAAAGTATTCCCCTTAACTACAATAGATTTAATTTTTAAATCATAAATACATATTAAAATGAGCGCTAAAGCAACAATCCCAAGGAATAATAAAAATATATTTTTTCCTTTTATTTTTCTTTTCTTTACCTTTTTCTTAGCCATAAATATTTCACCTTTTATTCAATAATTTCTTGTTCAACTAGTAGTTCTATATTATATTTTTCTAATACTTCATCTTTAATATTATTAATTAAACTAATAACCTCTTTTCCACTTGCGCCACCAACATTAATGATAAAATTAGCATGCTTATCACTCACCATAGCATCACCAATCTTCGTACCTTTAAATCCCAAACTTTCAATTAAAGCACCAGCAAATTCGCCTTCAGGATTTCTAAAAACCGAACCTGCTGAAGGATATTCAAGTGGTTGTGATATTAGTCTTTTTTGTTTTCGAAGATTCATTAAATTAAATATTTTTTCTTTATCAGCAAAAGATAACTTCAAAACAGCACCAATACAAATATAATCTTCATGTTTAAAAATACTATCACGATAACCAAAATGCAAATCATCTAATTTGATTTTTTTAACTTCATAATTATCGTCAATAATTATAACCTCACAAACAACACAGTCCATACTAGAACCATATGCACCTGCATTCATGTAAATAGCCCCACCAATAGTTCCAGGAATACCAGAAGCAAACTCTAAGCCACTTAGTCCCAAACTAGCACATTTCATCGATAACTTCATTAAATTATATCCCGCACCTACAGAAACATATTCATCATGAATTTCCAAATTATTAAGTTCATCAAGTTTTATAATTACCCCATCATAATCATTCACAAAAATCAAATTAGAACCATTACCAATAACCTTATACTTAATATTAGCATCATTCAAATATTTTAACAATTGCTGTAAATCAATCACACTTTTAGGATAAACTACTTTACTAAGTTTACCAGATAATTTATAAGTTGTGTAGTCTTTTATTAAAACATTTTCTAAAACCCTACCAAAATTATCTATCATTTTACTAACTCTTTTAACTCATCATAAATTATAGACGCACTATCATCTACCTTTAACTTTTTCAAATTATTTTTAATCACTCTAAGTTTAACACTATCATCGATAACAGAATCAATAGTTTTAATCAAAGTGTCAGAAGATAAATTCTTCTCCTCAATCATTAATGCTGCATCATTATCAATCAAATCTAAAGCATTAATATATTGATGATTATTTGCAACATAAGGTGATGGAATTAAAATTGAAGGAACCTCAAGTGAAATAATCTCACTCAAAGTAGAAGCCCCTGCCCTTGTAATCATTAAATCAGTTCTCTTAATAACCCTAGATAAGCCTTCGTAAAAAGGTATCACTTTTACATTATTTGGAAAATCCTTGTCTTTAACCTGTTCATAAATAGATTTACCAGTCACATATAAAACCTCATAATTTTTATTTTTAAATTTATCCATACTATCAAGCATTACTTTATTAACTGATGCAGAGCCCAAAGAACCACATGCTACTAAAATAAGTTTTTTATTAGAAGAAAGTCCAAGTTCAGTTTTTGTTACAGCCTTAGCCTTAAGTGCCATTTCACCACATGGATTACCAGTAAGAGTGACTTTCTCCTTAGGCAAGTATTCCATTGAAGAAGCAAAAGAAACACCAATTTTATCAGTATATTTGGCTAAATATTTATTAGCCTTTCCAGGAATACTATTTTGTTCATGAATAAAAGTTTTATACCCTAACTTTTTCGCACTAACAATAACAGGCACTGTTACATACCCACCAACACCAATTACTATATCTGGATTAAATTCCTTAATCATCTTTTTACAATCGCTAAAACCTTTAAAAACACATTTTAAAGTTTTAAAATTCTTAAATAAATTTTTCTTATTAAAACCATACATCTCTATAGACTTAAAAGGAATACCTCTTTCAGGAACAATATCCTTTTCCATCCTATTATGAGTTCCAATATATAAAAACTCACTATTAGGTTCTTTTTCTTTTATTTTGTCAATAATTGCCAAAGCAGGATATATATGCCCGCCTGTTCCTCCAGCACTTACAACTACTCTCATGTGACCACATCCTTAAAAATATTATATCATAATTATATTCAAAAAAAAGCGAAAATAGAAACGAAGTGTAAAGCAAAACTATATATTATCATTAGTAATCATTGACACTAAATTACCACCATTAAATCTCCTATGAGTAAATAACATAGTTAAATACACAAGCAATAATAAAATAATAAAACTAAAAATGAGTTCCTTAAACGGATATATAATTTCTATAGTAAGAATTCTATTTAAACTCTCACACAAAATATAATTAATAAAAAACACAAAAGGTAAAGCTAAAATAAAACCTTTAATCACAATATATAAACTTTCATAAAATAACATTTCCCTAAGTTTACACTGTCTTAAACCAACACTTTTTAAAGTCGCAAATTCCTGTATACGTAAATTAGTACTAGCCCAAATAGTATTAATAATAGAACTAACACCAATTAATAAAACTAAAACAGTAATACCATACAAAATAATTTTAATTGCTACAATAATATTATTAGTAAGTAACGTAGCCTTTCTAACATCAACATAAGAAATATCACTTATATTATTATCCTTAGAAAATTTATTTAAACTTTCTTCTAAATCCTTACTGCCATTCATAAATAAATTTAAAGAAGTATTTTTACAATAATTCTTTATATTTTTAGTTACCAAAACCACATTATCTCTTGTCAAATAATTAGAAATACCAAATGGTACTTTATCCCTAGTAATAAATCCCTCTTCCCTATCATTAATAATTAACTTAATAGAATCCTTTAAATAAAGTTTATCAAGTTTTACTAACTTATCGCCTTCATTATAAACTTCTTTAACTCTATTAATAACATAATCATCATCACCACTAACAACATACAAATTATTATTTTTATATTTCCTATCTAAATAACTATCAGGTGCCACCGAAACAGTTTCTAGACAAGACTCAAATAAATTATATTTATCACTGTTAGCCTTGGCATATAATTTTAACTTTTTCTTCACCAAATCATCACTATTTTCCAAAATAACTTCAGCATCATACTCAGGCAAATTATTAAAACTATTCATACTTTTAATTCCATAACTTAAATACATACTAAAAGTTGTATAAATAATTATACTAATAAAAATACATAAAATAATAGGTCTATACTTTTTCCTACACCTTTTATAATTATAAAAAGCAAGCCTTTTAGTAATACTAATTTTTTTAAATAACTTAGGCTCCTTTTTAAACTTATAATCATTATTACTTCTAATACTATCAATAATTGGTATTTTACTTGCCAATATAGCAGGTAAAAAAGCCGATAATAACACCACCACTATTACAAAAATAAAAGGAACTAAAACAAACAACGGATAAATAGAAAGTTTCAAATCAGATGTAAATAACAAAGAAAGCAAATCATTAATAACCCTAAGTACAATAAACATCAAATTTACACTAATAACAAATCCCAGTAAAAGACCAATTAATAAAATAATAACGCTTTCAAAAATAACCATATTTCTTATTTTCCTCTTAGTCATCCCTAACGCTTTCAATAAACTAAATTGCCGTCTTCTTTCCATCACCGAAATAGAAAATGAATTATAAATAATAATCATTACACCAACACTTAAAATAGTTAAAATAATAAAAATCAAACTAATAAACGTATCCAAAACATTTTCATTTTTACTAACACCATATAAAGATAACAACGGCTCATTATACACAATCTCCTTACAATTACCATTACATATTTCGTCTGTATAATCATAAGTTTTTCTTATATCATCATAAGTAATATAAAATTTACCCGAAGAAGATACAACTTTCTTAACATGACTCTTTGGAATATTATCAGATTTTAAACTAACATGATAACTCCCATTATTTTTTATTACATCACTAATCATATAATCCCTAATACTAGAAAAAAATAACCCAATACACATAAATAAAATAGATGCCAAAGTAACACTACAAATAGTAATAAAAGTTCTTTTTTTATTTCTAATTAAAAATCTAATTGTCAGCACTCATCTCATCTCCAACTATTTTACCATCATTAATTGTAATCACCCTGTCTGCCATATTAGCAATCTTCGAATCATGAGTAACCATAACAATAGTTTGACCATACTGCCTATTATAATATTTCAGCATATTAATAATTTTTTTACTATTCTTACTATCCAAATTACCCGTAGGCTCATCTGCCAAAATAATTTTAGGGTGGTTTATAATTGCCCTCCCAATTGCTACCCTTTGTTGCTGACCCCCAGATAATTCATTAGGTAAATGATTTAATCGTTTTCCTAAATCAAGTGTTTTAATAACCTCATCAAAATATTCTTCATCAACCATAATCCCCTCTAAGGACACTGGTAAAATAATATTTTCTCTTACATCAAGTACAGGAATCAAATTATAAAATTGATAAATAAACCCAATGTTTGAACGTCTAAAACTAGTAAGTTTATCATCCTTCATTTCATAAATATTAACACCATCGATACATACACTACCACTAGTTGGAATATCTACACCACCCAAAAGATGTAATAAAGTACTTTTACCACTACCACTTTTTCCGGTAATTGCAACAAACTCACCTTTATTGATTACTAAATCTACATTCTTAACAGCATAAACCTTATTATCATTATTTCCGTAAATTTTTACTAAATTACTTGCTCTTAAAATTTCCATTTTATCATCCTCCTCTAATTGTTTATAAGCTCATAAGTAGTAACAAAAACACCATCAGGTTTAATATATTTAAATACATAACCATCATTTTCTAAACACATTATAATTCCAATAGTTTTATTATTAAATGACTCTTTTATATGATTATCTACATATCCCATATACTTCATAACTTGTCCTATATGTTCTGCCTTAAATTCAATCGCTTTAATTTCAACTACTACAAAACAGTTAAACTTATAATTAAAAAGCAAAAAATCTATTGAATGCTTATTTTCACCTATTTGTATTTTTACTTCATGCCCTACATAAGTAAAACCAATACCTAATTGTTTTAAAAAGTTATCCATATCTTCCATTATAGAATTATGTACAAATAACTCAGTTACCTTATCTGGTACTTTTTTGGTATTTATAATAACTGGGTCTTTTATTAAAGTATTTACTTTAGGCTCACTTAGTTCTTCCTTATAACCAATTCTTTCATATTCGTTTGCTTTTATTCTTTTTCTAAGTTCACGTACAGAAAGGCTTTGATTTTTAGTTATATAAATATAATAATTGGCTTCTTTTATATCATCTATATAAATAATTTCTAACACTTGACTCCAATTTAAATGATACAAATGGTCCGACAATGTCGGACTTTTTAAATATAATTGCCTCATTCCCTTTAAACTAGTAATGTTATATCCCTTCCCAAGTTCTCTAGTTAACCTTTCAGAATAATCTTTAATCAGTTTATTTCCATACTTTGCCCTTTCTTCTCCGCCTTGCGCGTCTACTAACAATCTACCGACTTCATAATAACTATTCAAATCACTTCTATTTTTAGAATAGTCTTTAGCCTTTTTATATACTTCGTTTCTAATTAATGTATCTTTTATTTCATCATAATAGTTCAATTTATACCTCCTTTCTAATAATTATTACCCCTTCATATGTATGGTACTGCGTCGGCCTACCAAATTCCTTCTTTTTATCCTAAATTTGTAAAATTTCCTTTTTTGCACTTTTTTTATTACAAATTTCCCTTTTTAAAACATAAAATATGCTACAATAATACAAGGAGGGATAATTATGCCATCATGGCCCATACACATTGCATTAGCGCATAAACTAAATAAACAACTAAAATTAAATGACGATTTCATCTTAGGCAACATTATGCCTGATGTTTTAGATGGATATGTTATAAAACCTTCTAATAAAACCGAAAAAAAACAAAGTCACTATTATTCAAATAAAAAAATAAATCCTGAAAACTTTGTAAAAGAAAATAAAAATGAATTACATAATCCAATAATATTAGGATATCTAATTCATTTATTAACAGATAAATTTTATAACGAAGAAACCGCAAAACATTTTATTAATGAAAATAATAATCTTTATGTTGTTTTAAATGACAATACAAAAGCACCTAAAAATTTAGAAACATTTGGAATGAAACATCAAGACTTAGATAAATATGGAAAAATGCTTGCCCAAAACAACCTATTAGGTAATAAAATCATTCTAAATAATAATACCTTCAATAATATAAAACACTTAAAACAATTTAACTATAATACTAGCGATATAGAAAGTACCATTAAAATTATAAATGATTGGATTTATAACAAAATAAACATAGCTAATAAAGATTATAAACTATATAGCCAAAAAGAGTTAGATGAAATTTATGAAAATTGTTATCAATATATATTAAATTATCTAAAAAACTTAAAAGAGACTAAATAATTAACAGTCTCTTTTTTCTCTTTCCATTACCAAATTAAGCATATAAATACTATCATCACCAATACCAATTTCTTTATGCTTACAAATTAATCCCTTTCTTCGGCCTATTACTTTATAACAACCAGAATCTAATCCAGTAACAACAAAATTACCACAACAATTAGTCCTAGTTTCTTTAATCAAACGCCTTCCTGAATATATACAAACGTTTACACAAGAAGCCGCTTTTATACATGGATCACAATCATTAATGATTACTGTCCCTACAATCGTAGAATTAGATATATTCTCATTTTTAATTAAAAAATTGCTATCATATCTAACTTCTGGGGCATTAGCGCAAAACCTACCTAAAGGCATTGTAATATCATTATCCATATGCAAATCCCCCTTTCAAAATATTATATGAAAACATAAAAATTAATTATGTTTAAATAACTAATCATAAAATAATATATTTTTTTATAAAAAAACATTCTAATTTATAAAAAATGTGTTATAATTAATTATGTGAGATTTGTCTCCGTAGCTCAGTTGGTAGAGCAACAGACTCTTAATCTGTGGGTCCAGAGTTCGAGCCTCTGCGGGGACACCATTTAAAAAATTAAATCCTTTCAAAAAAGGATTTTTTTATTTTGGAAATATCGCCAAAAATTACCAATAACAAAACGCCCAAAAATACTGTAAAATATATTGTAAACCAAAGCCCAAAAGCAAATTAAACTCTATACGAAAAAACAAGGGTTTGGTATAATAAATATAAGACTTTAAATAGAGGTGAAGTAAAATGAAAAGAGCAAGTTTAATAATGTTAACAATGATATTATCTTTTAGTTTTATTAGTAATACAAAGGCATTATATACTGATGCTAGTGTTGGCACATATGAACAAGAATTATCAAAATTTCCTTGTGATTACCAAACAAAAGTAAAACAATTGCACAATACATATCCAAATGCTGTATTTGTGGCCCAAAATTTATTCTTTGACTGGAGCAAATATAAAGAAGTTGCAGTCGCATGGAATGATATGGTAAAAGCAGAAACCGCATCTAATAAAAGTTGGATACCTAGTAATCAACCTGCAGCATATAGAACTTCAACCTGCAGACAATGGAGTGGCAGTACTTGTACATGGTATGAAGCATCAGAAGCCGGCGTTAAATATTATTTAAATCCATACAATTTCCTAGATGAAAAATATGTATTTATGTTTGAATCACAACTTTATAATCCAAATCAAACAGAAGACGGAATTGAAAATATGTTTAATGGAAGCTCATTTTTATCACATAAAAACTGTCCAGGTTCAAATAAAACTTATGCACAGGTTATAATGGAAGCGGCTAAGACTCATGGCCTTAGTGCCTATATGTTAGCCGCTAGAATAAAGCAAGAACAAGGTTCAGGGACAAGCCCACTTGTTACTGGAAAATTCGCAGGTTATGAAGGTTATTACAATTACTTTAATATTAAAGCCAGTGGTAGTACTACTAACGAAATAGCAACAAATGGTCTAAAATATGCAAAAGAACAAGGATGGAATACCCCTTATAAATCTATAATTGGTGGCGCCAAATTTCTACGTAGTAAGTATATTGGTGCTAATGATAAATATAATGTAAAAGGACAAATGACTGGATACCTACAAAAATGGGATCCATATGGACCACAATATGGAGGACAACAATACATGCAAAATATTATGGCTCCATATTCTGAAGCATCTTCAACTTATAAAACATATGCTTCATTTAATAATTATAAAAATTTAAAATATGTATTCTATATTCCAATATTTACAGGCGCACCTAACACTACAAATACTAGTTGCAATAATACTACCAATACAATAAAATATGGTGATTTAAATGGTGATGGCTTAATTAATTCAGCAGATTTATTAAAAATGAGACAACACCTAATTGGAACAGTTAAACTATCTGGAAACTATCTAACTGCTGCTGACATCAATAAAGATGGTACAGTTAATTCAGCAGACTTATTAAGATTAAGACAACACTTAATTGGAACAAATATAATTAAATAATAGGAGGTATAAAATATGAAAAAAATTATATATATTATTTTACCAATAATAACATTTTTCATCTTAACACTTAAAGCCGATGCAGCAGCATCATTATCAGCCCCCTCTTCTGTTACAAATGGTTCATCCTTTACAGTAACCGCAAACGTAAGTGGTGTTGCTGCTTGGGAAGTACATGTAAAAGCAACTGGCCCAGTAAGTGGCTGTGTTATTAATGTAGCAGATTCCGACGCAAATGCTAATAATACTTCAAAAAAATTCTCAGCAACATGTAGAGCAACAGGAACAGGTACTATTAAAATAACAATGTCTGGAAACACAACTACAGCAGCAGGAGCAACTTCAAATATATCTGGTTCTAGAACAGTTACAGTGAAAAACAAAACAACAAGTAACACTACAACTAATAACAATAACACATCTTCTTCTAAAAACACACAAAAAAACACTACAACTGATAACAAATCAAATGACAATACATTAAAATCATTATCAGTTGAAGGCGGCTCAATAAACTTTAATAAAGATGTGGTAACTTACAACATATCTGTTGGAAATGATATAAAGAAAATAAAAATAAACGCTGAAGCAAACAATTCAAAAGCAACCATAACTGGTACTGGTGAAAAAGATGTTAAAGAAGGAGACAATAAATTTGATATTGTTGTAACCGCTGAAAACGGTGATAAAAAAACATATACAATAAATATTAATGTTGATACAAAACCTATTACAGTAACAGTCGGTGGTAAAAAATATACATTAATTAAGAAAAAAGAAGAACTTCCTGAATTAAGTATTGAACATGAAGATTTAATTTTAAATTTTGAAGGCCAAGATGTTCCTGCATATAGAATAGATAAAATTAATTTTGTTTTAGTAGCGCTTAGAGATGAAGACGGTAATATCAAACTATATAAATATGATTCATACAAAGATAATGAAAAACCAGACAAATATACCCTATTTAGACATTTCTCACTTCCACAAATGCTTGTATCATATTTAGAATTTCCAAAAAAATTAATTCCTGAAGGATATAAAAAATACACTGAAGAAATTAATGGAGAAAAAGTAACTGTTTATAAAACATCTAAAAATTCAAATTATAGTCTATTCTATGGAATAAATATAGAAACAGGAAAAAAACATGTATATAGATATGACAAAAGAGAAAATACAATGCAAATATATGATCAAGAAGAAAATCCTTTAAAACAAACATTAGAAGAATATGAATACATTATAGTAGGACTAATAGGAATAAGTGCAATATTACTATTAATCATAGTAATTCAAATGGGATCAAAAAGAAAATTTAAAAAGAAAGTATTACAAAAAATACAAAATAAAGAAAACAGTTTCTTAGACTAAGAAACTGTTTTTAAAATGCCTAATAACTTATCAATTGTTTTTTCTATAACTTCTAACTTATTATCTTCTCTATTTTCTCTAGTAACAAATATATCTAAATCATAATATCTTTCACTAGTGCTTTCATAAATACTAACAAAAACCTCGTTGTCACTGCCCTCTTCATTATTTGAATCTGCCTTTTTTAACTTACCTGTTATCCCAATTCCATAATTACTATTAGTAAAATCACTAATATTTCTTGCCATCTCATGTGCAGTTTCTATACTATAAACACTATACACATCAATAATATCTTTAGATACACCCATTTTAACTTTAAATTCATTACAATAAGTAACCGCACTAAATTTAAATACCTCACTAGAACCAGAAACATTTGTAATTTTATCCGCAAGACCACCACCAGTACAAGATTCCATTGTACTAATAGTTTCTTTTTTTTCAGTTAAAATTTTAACAATTTCCTTTAACTCCTTTTCCATTTTTATTCCTCCTTTTTACTTTTACAACGATAGACTTATGGTCACTAATAGAAACTTTTACAACATCCCTTTTTAATACTTCCCAGTTATTAGAAATAAATACATGATCAATCGGATTTTTAAGTCCCCTGCATGTCGCAATATCATTATCAACTCTATTAATACCTAACTTTTCTAAAGCCTCAATAAAATTTCTAAAATTCTTATTCTTAACAGTCATATTAAAATCACCAGTTAAAATAACATCAAAACCACCACTAATAAAATCACTAATTAATTCATAAATACATTGCAGTTGATTTTTCTTAACCTTAGGATTAACATTATCCAAATGCGTATTTAAAAAGACAAGATTATCAAATTCTAAAATAGTCACAATACGTGGAAATGAACTTCCAAGCCAAGGCATTTTTCTCACTAATACTCTACTAGAAGGTTGTAACCTAGTTACAATAGAATTAGTTTCATTAGTCAAACTCACAGGATAAATATGTCCCATGGATCCAAATCTACCAGTGCCATAAACCTCATAACCATAATCAAATAATACACTCCTGCATAATTTCAAATTTCTAGATACCGTCTCTTGTGTCCCCAAAATATCAATATCATTTTCCATAATAAACTTAATAAAAGAATAACAATCTGTTTTATCTTTCAAAGTTTGATAAAGATGATATTTATTCTGCCAATTAAATGTTGCAATAACTAATTCATCTTTCATTTTCATCACCTACTTTTAGTATACTAAAAAAAGAAGTTAATGAAAATACTTTAAATAACTTTCAAATCCTTCTTCTTCCATTTTCTCCTTAGGAATAAAACGTAAAGCAGCACTATTAATGCAATAACGTTTACCCCCAAACTCTTTAGGACCATCATTAAATACATGACCTAAATGATTCTTACTATTTTTAGAAAGGACCTCAGTTCTAATCATAAAATGACTTAAATCCTTTCGTTTTTCCAGTAAATTTTCATCTAATGGTTTACTAAAAGTCGGCCACCCACATAAAGATTGAAATTTATCTTTAGACAAAAATAAAGGTTCATTAGTATCTATATCTACATAAATACCATCTTTAAAATTATTATAATACTTATTTTTAAAAGCAGGCTCAGTACCCTTCTTCTTTGTCACGTAAAAAGACATATCCTTATTAACAACTTCTCTAAACTTATAACTTGGAATATGACAATAACTAAATGGATACTTTTCCAAAAACTTTTGATGATACTTCTCTGCCCTAGTAAAATTTTTAAGTTCACTAACCTCAATTACAACTTGCTCTTTATATCTTTTTTGTAATCTTTCTAAAGAATTAACAATAACTTCTACATCTTTTTTATCTGTATAATATATTCCTGTCCTATATTGAACCCCAGTATCATTTCCCTGTCTATTAACACTCGTTGGATCAATAATATCATAGTAATACTCAAGTAACCTATCCAATTTAATAACATCCGAATTATAAATAATATGAACTACTTCAGCATGTCCACTACAATTACAAACAGTTTTATAGGTAACCTTTTTGCCCCTTCCGTTAGCATAGCCTACTTCAGTACCAATAATTCCATCAACTAAATCAAAGTATTTTTGAACGCCCCAAAAGCATCCACCCGCTAAATATATATCTTTCATAGGCATCACCCCTTTTTATTATGAGAAAAACAGTAAATAGTATTACAAATTATCGCCATCTATATTACCACTATCAAAACAAAAGGTCAATGCACCAAAAAGAAAAAAGACAAATTTGTCTTTATTCTGTTCTAAGCGACTCCACTGGATCTTTTTTAGAAGCAATATTAGCAGGTATTGCTCCACCAATTACAGTAAGTGTCATACTAATAATTATTAATACTAATGAATGCCATATATTAAGTTTAGCCACATTAGGAAGTTCAGTCAAACTTTCAATAATAGTATTAACAGGTATTGTTAAAAGATAAGCAATTAAAACACCAAGTAAACCTGAAAAAATCCCAATAATTAACGTTTCTGCATTAAATACCCTTTTAATATCTTTTCTGCGAGCCCCAAGTGCCCTTAAAATACCTATTTCCTTAGTACGCTCAAGTACTGAAATATAAGTAATAATACCAATCATTATCGAAGAAACTATCAACGAAATAGAAGAAAATGCCACAAGAACAATCGTAATAGCATCCATAATACTACCAGTAAGAGAAGAAACCATCTCAGCCATATCTGTATATTGAACTGTATCCTCTTCATTTTTATTTTCATTATAAACATCCAAATAATCAGTTATATAATCCTTAGTATCAAAATCTTTTGGATAAATATAAATAATTATAGGTAAAGTATCCGCCCCCAAATAACCCATGATAGTATCCTTAGTATTCATGTTTTCATTTGTAAATTTTTGATGAGTCAAAATATTATAATCCACCTTGTCCTGTGCTTTTACTATTTCTGAATCCTTATTATTATCAATAACATAATCTACTAAGGCATTAGTATAAGCAAGCCCACTACTATTCGTAACAACTTCCTTACCCTCTTTACCACGAATAATTGCTTCAACTTTAACGCTCATACTATCTTTATCATTATATAATTTTTTATAATCTTGATTTGGTATAAAACTATCGCCATATTTTAAATAATAATTATCATTTAAAATAACTTTAATTTCCTTTCCCATAATATCATCAAAACTAATTTCATCTTTAGAATCAAAACCTAATTGTTTTAAAACAGAAGAGGAAATTTGATTACGACTATTTACCTGCAATATTAACCCTGGCTTATCATTATCCAAAGTACCAGCCAAAACATCATAATTTTTCTCAATAACACCATCATTATCATTTGGATTAATAGGAAGTAAAGACCATAGTTGCATACCAGTACTATCTTCACCAGAAGTATTCACAAGTTCATACTTATCATTAACCATCGTAATAGATGTTCCTTTTTGATATGAATAACCAGAAATTTTAGACTTATCCATTTTTTCAAGATAATCAATATAATCTTTAGTTATCTTATTATTATGAAGCATAGCCTCCATCATATCATCTTGAACATAAACAGTTTTTTTAGATGGATATTTTTTAAGAGAATTATCACCAGCCATTTTATTCATCATCTCTTCATCCATCTTCATGGATTGTGTTGAAATTATAATCGGTGATTGCGCTAAAGAATTTTGTTCAAATTCATCAATCTTAATATTAAAACCATTAGACAATGATAAAATCAAAGCAATACCAATAATACCAATACTTGAAGCAAAAGCCGTTAAAGCCGTTCTTCCCTTTTTTGTTTTAATATTATTAAATGATAATCTTAAAGCAGTAAGAAAACTCATAGAAGTTTTTTTAATAGAAAAACCCTTTTCCTCCTTATCGCTTTTATTTATTGGATTAGAATCACTTATAACCTCTCCATCTTTCATATAAGCAATACGAGTTGCATATTCATTAGCAAGTTCTGGATTATGAGTTACCATTATTACTAATTTTTCCTTAGCAATTTCCTTAATCAAATTCATAATCTGCTTACTAGTTTTAGAATCCAAAGCCCCTGTTGGTTCATCTGCTAATATAATATCAGGGTCATTTGCTAAAGCACGAGCAATTGCCACTCTTTGCATCTGCCCGCCAGAAAGTTGATTTGGTTTCTTATGACTATGTTCCGAAAGCCCCACTCTTTTAAGTAACTCTAGAGCCTTCTTTCTTCTGTTTTTAGTAGAATCACCACTTAAAGTTAAACCCATTTCAACATTTTCCAAAACTGAAATATGAGGAATTAAATTATAATTTTGAAAAATAAATCCAACCGAATTATTTCTATAAGCATCCCATTCACTCATTTTAAAACGTTTAGTAGATTTACCGTTAATAATTAAATCACCATTATCATAATTATCAAGACCACCAATTATATTAAGTAAAGTTGTCTTTCCACTACCACTAGGTCCTAAAATAGCCACAAATTCATTTTCACGAAATTCTAAATCAATTCCTTTTAAAGCGTGTTGTGTAAAAGACCCTGTCTTATAACTCTTTTTAATTTTATTTAATTTAAGCATATTATCACCTCATTTTTATTATACTAAAATAAAAGCAAAAAAGAATCATTAAGCAGCCATGCTATATGATTCTCTAACTGTTTTCTTAGGTATTTCTTGTAAATTAGTTTGAACTAAAGAACTAGAAACTCTTATCATATCATTATCACTACTTGGATTCATATATAATATATCATCACTCGGTGTAATTAAATCTATTTGTTTTGGTGTTACACATTTAATAACAGGATATCTCTCTTCACCCTTTGGTAAAACACTTCTAATATTTTCAGCAGTCTCAAAATCCATACACAAAATAGGATAATAACTTCCATCTGCTAAAACATCACAAATCTTAAATGCTGATTCTACAGTCGTACTAACAACTTCTGGTTTATCTAAATGTTCATTAATATAATCATTATTAATTTCATATATAACTAATTTAGAAACACCACAATCATTAAGTAGTCTAAGCATACGTGTTGCTTCTTTAACTGCCTGTTCATCATTAACTGCCTTACCACTTATAAATGATCCAATAGATACACTAGGAACATTTACTTTAAGCATATCAATATTATCTCTATAAGTTCCATCATTTTTAACACTGCTGCAAGTAGCAACAACTAATGATTGCTCACGATATTTCTCGCAATCACTCCTGTCAAGTAACATATTCATCGGAATTTTTTGAATTTCCAATTGTTTACCTATGTTAATAGGTTTTTCTTGAGTTTCTTTTTGACGCTTATTAGCCATAGTCATTCTTACTGTATTTACGCGACGTTCATCATGTGACATTTCAACCTTTTTAGGTCTAATTACAGTTGGTGTCTTTGGTTCCACAGCACCACCTGACATTAAACTACTTTGATTAACAACTGGCGCTACAGGAACTGATACAGTATTTATATTAGTTTTAATACTAGATGCAACTTTATCAGGATTATCTATAGTTATGTGTGAAAGTTTTACAGAAATTGGATTATTTCTTTTTTTATTAACTTTCAATGTATTATATAAATTTATAATTTTTTCTAAAGATCTAGCATAATTAACAGTCATATGATCGTCAGGAATTTTTACAGTTTCATCCCCAACTCTAACCTCATTTTGATTAACTTCTTCTATATGACCCTCTTTTTTTCCAATTCTATAAATAGAATTTACTTTCATCTGTAAAGCATATAAACACACTTCAAAAACATTTATCCATGCTTGTTGCCATTCAGTCATATTTTCCTTTGAAGGAATTACAACCTTTTTTTCTCCAACATCTGTTTTAATATAAACATCTCTATTTTTATAGCGAATAAAATCATTATTAGGATCATTTAAGCGTTCACTAACAAAACGACTAATTTGTTCAAATTCAAAACTTACGCTTTTAGATGTATTATAATTTTGTTCTTCCATGATTATCACCCACACAATTATGTTTCTAATCTAATTATACATTGATTTGACACTTAAATCAATAAGTGTAAACAAAAAAGACTAAAATTTAGTCTATTTTTTATCTTCTTTGAACATTTCTTTTAAAGTAGTACCTAATGTTGCCAAATTCTGTAAATCAGACGGAACTATAATCTTAGTTGAATTTCCGTTAGCAACTTTTTCTAAAGCCTCAAAACTTTTTAAAGTAAGTACACTTTGATCAGCATTAGCCTCTTTAATCATTTTAATACTATCAGCCTCTGCTTTTTTAATTTTCAAAATTGCTTCCGCCTCACCTTCAGCAATTCTAATTTGTGATTCTTTATCTGCTTCTGCTCTTAAAATTGCACTTTGTTTATCACCTTCGGCAATTAAAATACTAGATTTTTTCTCACCCTCAGCACGTAATATAGCCTCACGACGTTCACGTTCAGCACGCATTTGTTTTTCCATTGCTTCTTGAATATCACGTGGAGGTAAAATATTCTTAACCTCAACACGATTAATTTTAATTCCCCAAGGATCAGTTGCCTCATCCAAAATAGATCTCATCTTAGTATTAATAACATCTCTTGATGTTAAAGTCTGATCTAATTCTAACTCACCAATAATATTACGTAAAGTAGTAGCAGTCAAATTTTCAATCGCACTTATAGGATTTTCTACCCCATACGTATATAATTTTGGATCAGTAATTTGAAAATAAACAACTGTATCAATTTGCATTGTAACATTATCCTTAGTAATAACAGGTTGCGGATCAAAATCCTTAACTTTTTCTTTTAAACTAACCCTACAAGAAATTCTATCTATAAATGGAATTTTAAAATGTAATCCATTAGTCCATGTAGCAAAATAAGAACCAAGCCTTTCGATTATATAACATTCAGATTGTGGAACTATTTTAACATTTGGAATTACAATTATAATAACTAAAATTAAAATAACTAAAAACACGCTCATATACTATTCTCCCTCTACTTTCTCAACTTTTAATTTTACCCCGTTAATCTCCAGTACCTCAACTACCGAATTTTCTTTTATTACTTTATCTGCTACTGCAGTCCATCTCTTACCATCAACTTTAACCTCACCAGGTGTATTTTTTGTTATCTTTTCAGTTACAATACCTTCCATACCAATAATCCTATCAGCATTCGTTGCCTCATTTTTATGTTTAAGTAACTTCTGAAGTAAAGGTCTTGTCGTAACTAATAATATTACCCCTAAAATAACAAAAACACCAAACTGAATCAAATAATTATCCGTAAAGAATGAAATAACTAATGCGACAATCCCACTAAATACAAACCATATAGTAGTAAGTCCTACAGTAATCATCTCAAGAAACGTCAAAATAACAATAATTATAAGCCATACTATCCACTGTTCCATAACATACCTCCTATAATAATTATACTATAATGATATAGAAAAAACAAGGAATTATTCCTTGTTTAAAGCGTTCTTTTCACCTTTAACTTCTTTAACAATACCAAGTACTGTATTCAATTTTTCTTCAAAAACTTTTATTTTGTCAGATTGTTCACTTACTGTTTTTTCTAAATCTGCTATAGTATTATCTCTATTTTCAATAGTTTCTTTTAAACCAGCATTTTCATTTAATAAGTCCTCAATATGTGCTGCTTGTTCCTTAATATTTTCAGTTAAAGAATCATTTAATTTTTGAGTTTGAACTTTTTCAACTCTATCAATTTCAATTTGTTCTTTAGCCTTATTAACTTGAGCAGTTAAATCATCAGTAGTTTTAACATAGTCTTTTGACAATTTATCAGAAGTTTTAGTAAATTCTTTACTTAATGAAACAATCTTCTTATTAAGACGTTTATTTTCATTAGTAATTTTCTTATATTGACTAGTTCTCTTAGTTTCAAATTCTTTCTCAGTTAAATAACTCTTAATTGTACCTAAAGCATTAATTTCATCCTGTTTTAACGCTTGTTTATCATAATGTTGTTCTGCAAATGCAAATGTATAATCATTATAATCAACAAATAAAGTTAAATCTTTCAAATCTCTAATTTCTGTTTCAACAGGTAATTGTGGTTCAACATCTAATTCTTTATAAATATCTTCTAATTTCTTTTCAGAATCCATAGGTGTTGGAACTTCAATTTCTGGAAATTCATTAGATACTTGCTCATGAATTTCGTTTTCAACTTTAGATTTAATTTCTTCTTCTTTTACCTCTTCTACAGGTACCACTACAGGCTCTTCAGAAATAACAGCAGGTTCAATTATGCTATCTGATTCATTTGAAACCATAGGTTCTGATGCACTAGTATGCATAGGTTCTATTATCATTGGTTCCTCCATTTTTTCTTCTTTTATTTCATTATTTTCTTCATATATTGGTTCAACTTGAGATTCATCTTCATAGATTGGCTTAACAACATCCTCTGAAATAGGTTCAGGTGTAACTGTCTCTTCTTTCTCATCAAATTTATGTAAATTAGCCCAAATCGCTTCAAGATCTTCTTGAGTCGGTTTTAATTCATGATCAATTTCTTCAACTGAAGGAAAATCGACAGGCACAAAAGACGCCTCTTCTTTATATTCACCAATTGCTTCATTATTCACTGGCATAGAATTTTCAAGTGCAACCGAAACATTTTCATTTTCTTTTACTTCTTCTACTTTTTCAGGGAAAGTTTTTAATTGTACACCACTCATATTAGCACTATTTTGTCTTCTTAATAAAATATCTCTCTTATTTTCAAAAGAAGCATTTGCCGAAATAAGTTTGTCAATTTCTTTTTGCAAAATTTTTATTCTTTTATTAGCATCTTTAGATTCTCTTTTATCTTCACTATTAGACACAGATTCTAAAGATTTTACCTCATTTGTTTTTTCTTCTATTAATCTTTTATTATCTTTTTCTAAAACAGTATAGTTATTAATTTCATTTTTTCTTTGGTTATAAGCATCTAAATCGTTACGCATATCAGCAGTGATTTTTACTGCTTTACTACTAGCATATGATATTTTCATTATTCTTGCTCATTCCTTATAATTTCACGCATAACTTCTTTAACTGCTTCCCAATCATCATCAGGCATCATATCTAATTTATAACCATCTTCTGTTTTAATAAGTTCTGAGGCATGAATAGTTTCCATCCTATTATCATCCACCTCACCAAAAGTATATAAAATATAATTCTTATCTGTTTTATCTAAACTAAAATATAATAATACTTCTGCTTCTATTTCTTCCCCATTTTCATTAAGTACATTAATCCTATTACTCATTTTCAGCCCTCCTATTCTAAAAGACATTATAACACATTTGTAAAGTTGTGACAACAAAAATCATCTTTTTTTCAATTTTTTTTATTCTAATACAAAATCACTTACCCACATTCAAAAATAAAGTCTAATAAAGCCTATATAAAATTAAAATAAATTTTCAATATTTACTCCTTCTAATTCTAAAAGTTTCTCTTTTTTATCAATGCCACCAGCATATCCAGTTAAACTCCCATTACTACCTACTACCCTATGACATGGAATAATAATAGAAATTGGATTATGTCCTACTGCTCCACCAACTGCTTGTGCAGACACTTTCCTACCATATTTATTCTGTAATTTTTTTGCAATATCACCATAAGTTGTAACCATTCCATAAGGAATTTGAAGCAATATATTCCATACATCTTTCCTAAAATCACTACCTATAGGTTTTAAAGACAATTTAAAATTAGGTTCCTCTCCCTTAAAATAAATATCAAGCCACTTTTTAGTTTCCTTAAAAATAGGTAAATCTTTGTTAATAAAATCGCCTTTAATATTACCTAAATAATATTTTTGTTTATCAAACCACAAACCAATTAAACTCTCGCCATCACTAGCCAGAGTTATATTTCCCATTATTGTTTTAAACTTACAAATATACATCATATCACCACAAGTATTATACACCATAATTATAATAATTTAATGATTCTAGGACATTAATTTCATATTCCGCCATTCGCTCCATATTAACAACTAAATGTCTCAGTCTAGGATCAATATCATATTTAAGTACATTTTCACAAAGTCTAACCATACCATTATTAAGTGCTAAAACTTCACTCACAAAATTCATATTTATATCAATACTCCTAAGACTATTAGTCATTTCATAAATCGTTTGGCGAGTTATATTCAAATAATCACTAACATACATGTTATTATCATAAGATAAATTATTAAATCCTTTAACCGATTTTAAAATTCCCTTCATTTGCTTAATATTATCTTTACATTCATTAATCATATTATAAGCCATTTGACCCAAAGGATAATTATCAGTATATTTAAGCAAATTTTCACATATATAAATAGACGCCTTCTGTAATGGAAGTACACATCTAATAAAATCTACTGTAATATTATTAGACACCTTTCTTGAAAACATCTTATTACTCATTTCCCATAAAATTTGATCATATTCATACAAATAATTTTCAGCGCTCTTTATTTCCGATTTCATAATATCCCCCTTTTCTATATTATAGGCAAAAGGTAGTAAAAAAGTTCAAAAAAGATTAGAATTAATCTAATCTACATTTATAAGTTCATATTCTTTTGTTCCTGTTCCAAGCATTTCAGAAACATCAATTATATGTTTACCATTTTGTCTTTCAACTCTCTCTACAAAATGATCCCTACCTTCATCACTAGAATTATAAATCAAATCAATACATGCCTGATCCAAAGCCACTGGATCTAACGAAGATAAAATTCCAATATCTTTCATACAAGGGTCTTCAGCCACTGCACAACAATCACAATCAACAGATAAATTACACATTATATTAATATAAGCAATATTACCATTAAAATATTTATGTACTGAATTAGCCGCATCTGCCATTGCCTCTAAAAACTTATCTTGTAAAGGTAAATTATCCCATAAAGTATTTTGGTCTTTATTTGTTCCTGCAGAATGAATCCACACCTTACCTTCAGTAGAAGCAAAACCAATAGATAATTGTTTCAAAGCGCCTCCATATCCTCCCATAGGATGACCTTTAAAATGTGAAAGTACCAAAGCAGAATCATAATTAACCATATTCTTACCAACAAAATTTTCTTTAATAACACGGCCATCTGGAATATCTAATTTCATATCTGGTCCACTAGCATCCATAATATCAACATTAAAATACTTAGTCCATCCGTGTTCTTCCATTAACTTTCTATGTTTGTCAGTATAATTTCTAGCCCCTTCATAAGCAGTATTACATTCAACAACTGTACCACCAACATATTCGATCATTGCCCTCATAAATTCAGGGTGTAAATAATTCTGATTACCCTTCTCACCAGAATGAACCTTAACCGCAACCTTACCTATAAGTTCTTTTCCTAATGCCTTATACATTTTTACAACACTATCTTCACTTATTTCTCTAGTAAAATAAACCTTTGCCTTTTCCATAATATCAATCCTTTCTAAATAATATATATCACATAAAGTAGACTTTAAGCCAATAATTTTTTCTTATTATTTACAATTTTAAATTAACAAGATTTATACATAAAACAATCTTTTTCATGAGAGTAAATAATACCAATTGCCTGAAGATAAGAATAAATAATAGTACTACCCACAAATTTCATTCCACGTCTTTGTAAATCACTAGAAATCAAATCAGACAAATTAGAAGTAACCTTGCCTATTTCATAAAATGTTTTACCATCAGTAAATACTTTTAAATAATTATAAAATGTTCCATACTCATTTTTAATACTTCTAAATATTTTAGCATTATTAATACTCGCCTTTATTTTTAACTTATTTCTAATAATATCTTCATTTTCTAATAGTTCGTTAATTTTATTGTCATCATATGTACATACTTTTTCTAAATCAAACCTATCATATGCAAGTTCAAAACTTTTTCTTTTATTAAGGACACATTCCCAAGATAATCCTGCCTGAAAGGATTCAAGTATCAACATTTCAAATAAATAATCATCATCAAAATTAGGTATACCCCATTCCCTATCATGATATTCAACATATAATTCATTTTTTAAATTGCACCATTTACATCTATTCATAAAATCACCATACCTCATATTTATTCTCATTATATCACATACGCCCAAACTATATAAACATAAAAGAATAAACTATAGACAGTGGAGGTATGTATGATAAATCAAATTCTATCTTTAAATCCTGTCTTACAAGCGGGACTTGCAACACTATTTACTTGGAGTATCACCGCTATTGGTGCATCATTAGTATACTTTTTCAAAAAAATAAACAAAAACTTAATGGATGGTATGCTTGGATTTGCTGGTGGTGTTATGATAGCCGCATCATTTTTTTCACTAATTGCCCCAGCAATAACCATGGCTGAAAATTTAAAACTAATTCCTTGGTTAATAGTATTTATCGGTTTTTTTAGTGGTGGTTTTCTTCTATTTATCGGAGATAAAATATATGACATATATGAAAAAAGACACCCTGGAAAAGATGACCACTTTAACAAAAAACGTTGCATCATGTTAGTAAGTTCAATAACCTTACATAACATTCCAGAAGGTATGGCTGTAGGCGTGGCTTTTGGTTCTGTTGTTTATGGACTAGAAGGTGCAACCCTACTTGCCGCTTGGACACTAGCACTAGGTATTGGACTTCAAAACTTTCCTGAAGGTACGGCTGTAAGTATGCCACTTCGACGTGAAGGACTTAGTCGCAACAAAGCCTTTTTCATTGGACAATTAAGCGGAATTGTAGAACCTATTGCTGGAATAATCGGTGCCATATTAATCATAAAAGTTCAAATACTACTGCCTTTCTTACTTGCCTTTGCGGCTGGTGCTATGATTTATGTTGTCGTAGAAGAATTAATCCCAGAAAGTCAAACAAATAAAAAAAAGGACCTTATGGCCCTCTTTACCTTAATTGGCTTTTCTATAATGATGATACTAGATATTGCTTTAGGATAAACTTACAAAAGTAAGTTTTTTTTATTACAAAAAAGAGAAGCATTTGCTTCCCTAAATAATTTTTATTAAAGACGTATTACTTCAACGTTGGATGTCCGCTTGAAACAACACTATCAAAATTCCAAATCTTATCATCAAAGGCTAAAGTTTCCCTATAAAAGTTTACATCGTGGATATTAGCCGCAGTTGCTCCTTTTAAGTTACTACCAGTATTACCAGTAATACTACTCATTCCAGCAGCAATTGTATATTCATAACAATTAACAAGCGCTGCTATAATAACTTGTTCTGAAGCACCTGTAAATTTATAAGGATTCTTTTCACCATCAGCATCAGTATATCCTGTCATGCTTCCAATAGAAATTGAATTTTTAATACTTGGAGCAGTACTTCCATCAGTATAAATATTACCTATAAATCCACCATTTAATTGACGGTTTTGACCATCTGTATTACTTGGCTTTTTAACTGCAACATTAGAAATAGTATTAATTATTGTACCACCCTTTTGGAAAGCACCAATAATTCCACCATTTTCAGTTGTTGTACATTCTAAAGTACCCTCAACATATACATCTTTAATAGTTCCACCGTATTTTCTACCTATAAAGGTTGATACATAAACGCCTGAACCTTTTACATCAGCATTTACAACACTAATGTTTTCAAAGGTAGAATTAGCATTATCAAATGTAACAACAGTGGCTACTCTATGTCTTCCTTCTAATGTGATATCTTCAAATCTCATATTTTTAAATGTCGCACCATTAGAGTATTTTGCAAATGCTGCAATATCATCATTACTAGTTGCATTTCCTGGTTTAACATTAGTAAAGTTTTTAATATTTAAATTCTCTACTGTACCATTAAATTGACTAAATAATGACAACCCACTTAAATTCTTAAATGTATGACCTTGACCATCTATTTTTCCATTAAATGTTTCAGTTACAACTGACACATCCCCAGTATATCCAGTAAAGTCTATATCATTATCTATTACAAATATACCACTAGTATCTTCACTTAACTTAGCAATATCATCAACAGTTTTAATATGATATGTAAATTTTTCAACAGTACAATCCCTAGTAATTACATTACTAACAGCTCCACCTATAAGACTTAAATCATTTCTACCACCAAAGTTCATTTGTAAATTTGATGCACTAATCTTCTCGATTGTACTAGATTCCGATTTATAAGATAAAGCACCAGCATTACTAATAGTTTTAGGAATATTAGTATTTTCAAATACTATATTTCCAACATAACCATATCTAATTTTATTAAATATAGGTAATGTATTTCCAATTATCTTATGACCTTTTCCATCTAATCTACCCATAAATGTATTAGTAACATTAGTAGTCATATTAGAAAAATCGATATCGTTATCTAATACATAATAACCATATGGTTTAGCATTAATTTTTTGAACTAATTCTTCGGCTGTTTTGATATGTGTAACTTCTATATCCGTACCAAGTGGATCAGCAACGAAATCATTAGTGACACTCTTCAAATAGTGATAATAAAGTTTTCTCAGATTTGTTCTTGAATTCGCATTTCTATTAGTATCACTTGATAAAGCTTGATAGAATCTTTCAATCATATAATCAACATCAATATACTTATTGTTTTTTAGATTTTCTTCAACAGTAGCATATCTACTCATTTTATATTCTTTCCAATTCATTGCTGTACCAGTAACAGATTTTGTAATTTTTTGAATAGCATCAAGATCTGTTTTCGTATTTCCTCTTCCGTAAGTAACATATCCATCAACACCAGCATAACCAAGCATTTCAAAATAATTACGTTTTGCGGAAAATGCATCTGGAATACCATTATCATTATGACCAATATACCAGCGATTTACCCAAACAGACTCAAATCCATAATCATTACTACCAAGACTATTAATTACGCTAAGACCTCTTACACTTACACCCCATGCATTTTCAGGACGTATAATGATTCTATTATCGTATAAAGACTCTAGTGAGGTTAAATTCATTTGTTCTGCTTGCGCTGCAGTAATCGCTCCCCAAGTAGACCATGATCCAGACTGATTCATTCTCGTTGCAACTCTAGCTTGTTGTTCAGGTGTTAATTTTATAAATGCTTTACCTTCAATATAATCAAGTAAATCTAACGCATTCTGCTGTCCTTTAAAATAATTTTCCAATTCTTCTCTAGTATCAATTCTATCAGGACTTAAATTTTGAGTAGCATTTCCTTCTTTATTTAAATAGAAAGATGTATTAAAGTAATATGGTCCAACATCTTGTACAAGGTTATTTTCACTCCAAACACCATTTTGTTGAACATTACCTTCAGTTAATGTTTCAAGACCAGCCTTAAATCTAGTTCCAGCTTGGAATAACATTATTTTATCAAATAAAGCATGTTCAAATTCATGAGTCCAAGTATCATAATTAGTAAGACCTTGTCTAGCTATGAACCATAAGAATCCTGCAGTATTTCCAACACCAGCAGCACTTCCACCTGGTTGCCATAAACCAAATACCTCACTAAAGTTTTTGAAGAATGGATAATTTTGTCCAACTTTTCCTTGAGTATATACAGGTGCAGTACCTATTACAATATTAGTACCTGGAAAATATGAATTTTTATAACCTGTAATGATTTTAGTACAGTCATAAACCATAATACAATAATTATTCCATTTTCCTGGATCAAATGAACCTGCTAATGTACTTAAATGTCTTTTTACAAGAGTTACATGATCATTAACTTTACTTCTAACTGCGTTTCTTCCAGCAGTAGTATTTACATCTTTGTGATACAACTGTGAAGGACCAATTTGTAAATGAGCTGGACCACTAATTATGTATGCACAATCAACTGGCAAAGTAATAATAGGAAGTATCATTTTACCATTTTTCTTAACCTGATACCATCCACGATATAGGATATTAGGATTTTTATCTACACCAAATTCTGCTAATATATTTCTTGAACCAAAATACTCAGTAAACCAATCGTTCACATCTTCATAACCACCAATATTGGTAATAATACCATCTAAGAAATATCTAAGATCAGAACTTCCAGTATATTTAGCAAGGTTGGTTTTAAAGAAACTGTCAGTAACATTAACACCCATATTACCAGTTAATACTTCATTAGTTAAATTATCAATAGTCATAGTATCCTTATATGTTTTTCCTTCAAATAACATAAGATCAGATACCTTTGAGCCACCTATTTCAAAGTTATACCATCTGTAATAATAGTTGTAAGCATATAAAATTTTATTTATTTTTCCACTATCAATAAACTCTTCTTTTATTTTATTATTTAAAATATCACTATCCATAGTAAGTGCATTATTAGAATCATTATGTAATAATTGTAATGCAATAGTTTTAGCAAGAGGCTTCATAGTTTCATTATAATGGTCTTTATAATGTCTAGCATCCGCTGCAGTTGTTAATGGTTCTAATACAGTAGTATAATCTACACTATTTATATATTCAGATAATGTATTTACAATTGCTGCATCCTCTTTCATTACATAATTATCATAAGCATATTCAAGAGGTAAACCTTCAATTTCATAAATAGAAATGTTTTGTTTTAATTCTTTAAAACTTACATTATATTCATTTATTTTATTATCATCAAATACTACTTTAATTTTAGCAATACTATTATGATTATCATTAGTTAAATATGTAAGCATTTTTCCTTCACTATTGTAAGGTATGATGTGTTTTATTATTTTAGTATTTAATACATCATCGTTTCCAATTTTCTTTCCATCTTCAACTAAGTATTTTGCATCATAATAAGGCATTAATTTATTTATATTATGATATAAAATTTCTTTAGATTCACTAAATCCATTAATTTTTTTAATCCTGCTATAATCTGGAATATATAAATCTCTATTTGTTGGCATTTCAGTTTTAGTATCTTCCTTTGAAATACTTCCTTTTAACACCGGAACATTGTCATAAGAAACACCATCTAAGTTCCAAATTGCTTCATCAAACTTCGCACTATTCTTAAAGAAGTCTTTATTAACATCTCCTTCAGCAACAGTTTTTACTACATCACCACTTGCATTAGATGTTAAACCAGAACCCTCTAATTCATAGTTATTAGTTGATGACGCATGAATTGCATAACCATGTACACTATAAACCTTTTCACCAGTTGATAAGCTTACATTATTATTAAGTACTGCAGTACTATTCAAGGCAAGACCTATAATCGCACCATTAAGTCTGTGTCCACTAGCATTATCAAACTTAATTTTAGTAAGACAATTCTCGATAGTAGTTGTTGGTGATGCTTCAGCAGTACCTACTATTCCACCAATACCATTACCATCTTTTGTAGAAGTTGCAGTAATATTACCATCTACATAACAGTTTGTAATATTACCACCTGTTGTTTGTCCAACAATTCCACCAATTCTTGCTTTTGCTGTAGTTAAATTAAGTTGACTTACACTAGAGTTTTCAATGTCTGTAGAGGTTCCCTCTCCTAAAATTCCACCAGATCTATCCAAACCTGTAGCAAATGCTAAATCTTTAACATGAACATTAGTAATAGTTGCATTAGTCGCAACATTAGCAACAGTTCCCCTACTAGTACCAGATAAACTTACATTTTCCAAAGTAAGATTTTCAATTGTTCCTGCTTCTAAAGTATCAAATAATGGTTTTGATAAATTATAAATCTTATATCCATTACCATTTAATGTTCCTGAGAATGAAGTTCCAAATAAAGCAGCAGAACTACTACTAGATAATAATGAAGCATCATAATCTCTAGTTAATGTAAATGTTCCACTTGGATCATCCATTATTTTTTGTGCTAAACTTTCTAAACTTACATTAGTAGCCTCACCATTATTTAAATCACCATAAACTAATTCTAACTTATTTTGTCTAGTATTGCCATTATATTGAACTACATCATTATAATCTAAAGTTAATTTTAATTTATTATCTTCAACATTATATTCCTTGATTTTAGTATGGAATGTTGGCATATTTTTAAGTTGTACTTTAACGATATAATCATCTAAATTTGCTAAATCAGCCTCTTTAAGTTTTTCTACCTCATTTACACCATCAGCAGTTTGTTTATAAACATTAAAACTTACAATATCTTTCATTTCGAACAAACGAGCACCGATATTTATTGTTTGAGCATCAATAACTTTATTGGTAAATTCATTAGAATTATTATCAAGCCCATTCGTATCTAAATCATAATCAGCGATAATTTTAACATCATAAACTTGACTACTACCAAGATCAAATGAAACCTCATTTTCTCCTGAAGTTATGTTAACAACCTTTACTTCATTATCATTTTCATCAGTAACAACAATTTTTGAAGATTTTAACGCTTTATCAGAATCTTCTAAATTAAATGACATAGTAACTGTATTATCAGTATTTTCTTTATAGTTAAAATCTTTAACTTTTGGTTCATCCTTTAAAATTTCAACTTTAACTAAGTCTGTTCCATCTAATTTAATACGTTTTGAATTATCAAAGATAACTTCTTCAATTACAATATCTTTAACTCCTGCAACATCATAACTATCAGTTGTAGTACTATAAACATCATCAGTATTAGTTAAATCATATAATTTACCATTTATAACTGCCTGTACTGGAACAAAATCAGTAATATTAGTACTTTCAAAACTTACAGTAATAGGACTATTCTTTGCAAAATATTTATTTTCAGTTTCTCCATTATAAGTTTTTAATTCAGTAATTTTAACTTCATAATCAGATAATTGTTGAACTTTTTTAGATAATAGAACCTTATTTTCAATAAGATTATCACTATCATCAGTATCTTCTAAAGAATTTGTATCTCTATCATAAGTTACCTTAATATCTAAATTATATTTTACAGTGTTTTTAACTTTAAAGGTAAGTTCATTCATACCCTTATTAATATCCTTAGAAACACTTGTACCATCTTCAGTATTAGTAAGTACCGCTTTACCACTAATAAATGTATTTTCTACATCTTTCACTTCAAAACCAACATTAACAGAAGCATTATCTATATCATCTTCTAAAGTAAAATTATTTACCATAGGTGCATCTTTTAAAACTTCTACTTTAACAGTTTTGTTAACATCAGCCATAGAATTATCACTGAAAATAAGTTTAGTGGCAGTTAATGAAGTAATTCCACTATCTTCACCTACTTCATAAGAAACTTTATATGTTCCATCCTCAAGTTTTTCAGCAATACAGTCTACATTATTAACACGAATTTTACTAACATTAATAGTTTTATTACTATCAATATCATAAGTTAATACTGCTAATCCTTTTTTATCTATATATTTATCTTCAACACTAACACTTTTGATTTTTGCATTAGGAAGCGCATTTATTTCTTTTTCAAGTAATGTAGTTTCAATATCATCAACATTTTGATTATAAGTTACTAAAACTTTCACCTTATATTTAGAAGTAACTTTAGTATCTAATACTTTTTCAATATTTCCATCTCTAATTTCATCTAAAGTTAAATCTTTACTTGAAATTTCATCACCATTTTCATCAGAAAGAATGATTTTGGCATTTTTAATTGCATTATCATTATCAGCTAATTCAAATTTAACTGTTAACTTACCATCACTAACATTTTCTACCCAAGTTATATCACCAGCACTAGGTTTTCTCTTAATAATTTTAACAGTTAACTTATTATCTTTCTTAACCTCAAACTTTTTACCATTACCAAGAGTCACACTTTCTATAGTAATATCATTATCACCTAAATCATCAAAACTTAAAGTATCTGCTACATAAATATTACCATCTTTTGTAACTGGATAATTTTTACCATTTACCTTAATTTCAGTAGGCTCATAACGAGAATCATTTTGACTTTCAAAACGAATTTGAATTTGTTGTTTCTTTTCGAAAGTCTCGCTTTTACTTCCGTTTTTATAAGTTTCTATATTACTAATACTAAAATTATACTCAGTAATTAAACGAATTTCTTTTTCAAGTGATAAATCACCTGTATTATCTTTTTCTTGTTTTAATTCATTAGTATCTAAATCATATTTTACAGATACATTTACTTTATATAATTTTCCATCTTCAACAGAAATCTCAAGTGTATTTTTTCCATTTTTAACCTTACTAGATTTAATAATTTGATCTTGATCATTTTTTACTGTTATTTCACCTGATGTCATACTATTATCTGAATCATTAAAATCAAATGATAAAGTTGCCTTCATATTATCTACATCTTCGACATTTTCTACAACCTTATAATTAGTAATAGTTGGTGTAGTTTTAAGAACATCTAACTTAGCAGTATAATCAATTGCTACTCTTTTATCATTGCTTAAAACTGCCTCAGTAAATTTGTATTCTTTAACACCAGAAGAGTTACCAACATTAAGTTTTATCTTATACTCATCTGAATCTGTACCTGTAGCAACATCATATTCAGTGCCATTAACAACAACCTTTTCAATAGTTGTACCAAAATTAGCAATTCCATCGAAACTTAAAGTAACTTCACCATTTTTATTTGGATAATAATTATCAAATTTTATAGAAGATAAAGTTGCCTCATATTCCAATGTTTTTTCAAGTTTTTGTATTAATAAAGTTAAATCAGTAACTGTAATTTTACCATCACTGTTCATGTCAGCATTTTCTAAATAATTATCTTCAATTTTTTTCAAATCAATTAAATGTAATTCCAATAAATTAACATCAGCATAATTTATTTCACCATCACCATTTAACTCACCTTTTTGTGAAAAATCAATTGTTGCTGCAAAAACTGTACCAATAAATTCAAATGATAAAATTCCGATAATGAAAAATGACATAAATTTCTTTTGTTTATTAGAAAAATCAATATTATTATTATCATCTTTTCTTTTCTTACGTAAATATAAGAAACCAATTACTGCCAAAACTTCTATTAAAAGTAAAATAAATAACCAAAAATAATTTTTAGAAGTCTTTTTTATTTTCTCAGGAACTTCTTTTTTATCTTTTGACTTTTTATCTTTAGCAGAATCAACAGAATTGTCATTTAAACTCTCTTCTTCTTCCAAAGTTGCAATATCATCAGATACTTTTAAAACTTTATCTAAAACAAAATCGCTTCTAGCCGTAGTTCCTAAAACCACATTAGTCCCAGAAGGTTTATTTACAGAAGTATGAGTTCCATTACCTGAAGGAACTGAAGTTTGTTCAGTAACAATATTTAAAGTTGTTGATGGACTCTTAGTTTCAATATCCTTCTTACCTTCTGATACTACAATATCTTTAAACTTAACACTTGTTTTAGACGCCTTCATCCCTTGTTTTACTTTAAGTTTAACTTTAGCAACTGCTTCGTTTGCTTTTGTACCAGTTCTATTAATAGATACAAATTCTTTTGTATTAGGATTATATATTAATTCTTCCCATCCATTTAGACACACAAAAGAATCTTGAAAAACTTTTTCAAACACGGTTTCATCATATTCTAAAGTTGCCTTATAAGCATTAATTCCTTTCTTAATGTCTTTAAAACCATCAAATTTTAAAGTGATTTCTACTTCTTCACCACCTTTAATATCTTTATGATTAGCATCAACTGAAGCACCAAGACTTCCTGAAGCCTCTACGTTTACCATCATAAAAAGAGCAGTAAAAAAAGTAACTATTAAAGTGACTAACTTTCTCATTAATTTTCCCCCTCACCACTTCTTTAAATTCACTATAGATATTATAATAAATTTTAAAAAAATGTCAAGTTCTGTCGACTATAAAAAATATATAAATATACAAAAAAACAAGCATTTATATACTACT
>JAAWSW010000076.1 GCA_022801735.1 Bacilli bacterium
CGCAATGGCATGTGAGAACATTCTGAAATTTTGCTTGCGTTTTTGCCGGATGTGTTGTAAAATAAAATGTGGTGATAGTTATTATGACAAAACATTTGAAAAGAAAAAGATATAATAATAGAAAAAAGTTTTTTATAGTATTTAGCGTTATATTTCTATTGTTTGTTATGAGCACTATGTATGCAGCATTTCAAACTAATTTAAATCTAAATGCTAAAGGAAATATTGTTGAAAAGAATAGGGTTATAAAAAGTTGGCTGTCGTCTAGTAATGAAGATTTTCATACTGATTTTTATAGAGAAAATGTTATTAGTATTACCTTTTTAGATACTAATAAGGTTCCAGATAATGCAGTGGAAAGTTGGGATGTATCAGAAACTCAGGATGGTGGGGTTTATGCTTATGTTATTCAAAGTATATCTGAAACAGGGAAATATGATTTATTTATTGGAGCAAATAGGGGTGTTGTGGCTAATAAAAACAGCAGTTATTTATTTCAAAAGTTTAAAAATGTTATATCAATAGAATTTAATAATAATTTTGATACGAGCAATGTTACAACTATGTATGCAATGTTTAATCAGTGTAGTAGTTTAAAATATTTAAACGTTAGTTCATTTGATACAAGCAATGTAAATAATATGAGTATAATGTTTATGGGATGTAATAGTTTAACGGAATTAGATTTAAGTTCGTTTAATACAAGTAATGTAGTTAGCATGTCCGCTATGTTTAGTGGTTGGAGTGATAGTGGTAATCATGAAACTAAATTGAAAATACTTAATTTAACTGGTTTTAATACGGGTAAAGTAACTACAATGCATGATATGTTTGTTTATAATAATAATCTTATAACTATAAAAGGTATAGAAAGTTTTGATACAAGTAGTGTTACTATTATGGATAATATGTTTGCATCATGTGCAGGACTTGTGGAGTTAAATCTGTGCTCATTTGACACAAAAAAGGTTACTCACATGGCAGGAATATTTAAAAATATGAAAAATATAAGTAAAATTTTTGTAGGACCTAATTGGACTACTGGAAATGCAGCGACAAATAATATGTGGGATGGTAGTAAAATATCTACAGTGACAGCAGGGCAGTGTTGATGTTTACAATTAAAAAGACAGTTTATGTCTTTTTAATTTTGAAATAATCCTTGTTTTATTGAATTAGTATTTTTAGGTGATATTAAATGTGTTTTAAAAATGTTTGTTGAACTTGTAAAGAAATTAATTAACCAATTTGTATCTTATTCATATATTAATATAGGAGGAGATGGATTTGCGTTTTTCAGATAATTTTTTTAAAAGGGTAGAAAGTAAAACTAATGTTGGAAAGCAAACAATTTTAGATTTGGCTGCTAAATTACAACAAGGTGATTTAAAAAATGAGCAAACCTTAAGAGAGGTTATACAAGAACTTGGTCAAATGACTGGGAGAGATGTTTCAAAGGATAAAGAGGATAAAATAATTGAAGCTGTTGTTAATGATAAAGTTCCTAAGGATATTGATAAAATGATTTAAACTATCTATTAGATAGTTTTATTGTGGAAATGTTTAATTTTTTTCATATATAAAACCATTTGGGCATATATTTAAGTAAATTATGGAAAGTAGGGATTATATGGAAAAAATTGATATTATAAAAAGTATTACAGAAAGAACAGGTGGGGACATATATTTAGGAGTAGTAGGTGCGGTTAGAACTGGTAAGTCAACATTCATAAAAAGATTTATTGAAAACCTAGTTGTTCCGAATATTGAAGATGAATATGAGCGTAAGCGTACACTAGATGAAATACCACAGTCTGCACAAGGGAAAACTATTATGACAACTGAGCCTAAGTTTGTTCCTAGCAATGCTGCCAAAATAAAAATTGATGATTTTTCTGCTGATGTAAGATTAGTAGATTGTGTTGGATATCTTATTGATGGTGCAAAAGGCTATGAGGATGAGAATGGACCTAGAATGGTGAGAACACCTTGGTATGAGGAGGAAATACCTTTTGTTGAGGCAGCAGAAATAGGTACAGAAAAGGTTATAAAGGATCATTCTAGTATTGGTGTTTTAGTTACTTCTGATGGTTCAATAGGTGAATTTTCTAGAAGTGATTATGTTGAGGCAGAAGAACGTATTGTTGGTGAATTAACAGAGATTGGGAAGCCGTTTATTGTCATTTTAAATTCAACACATCCAATGTTACCTGAAACTGAAAGTTTAGCAGAGGATTTAAGAGACAATTATAATGTCCCTGTTATACCTATGAATATAGATAACATGAGTGAACGTGATGCTTATAATATTTTAAGAGAAGCATTATACGAGTTTCCAGTAGTTCGTATTAATGTAGAGATGCCCGATTGGGTTGCTTGTTTATCTCCTAACAATTGGCTTAAAAAATCTTATATTGATGCGATTAGAGAGAGTATTTATGAAATTGATAAACTTAGAGATATTGATAGTATAACTAATCATTTAGAGGCATGTGAACATATTGAAAAGGCTTATTTATCTGATGTAAATACATCTACTGGTGAGGTTAATGTTACGTTAAAAGCACCTAATGAGTTATATAATCAAGTGTTAAAAGAGATAATTGGTGTAGATGTTACTAATCGTTCACAATTACTTACTTTATTCCAAGATTATAATGAGGCAAAATGTGAGTATGATCAGATTAAAGATGCTTTAAAAATGGTTAAAACAACTGGTTATGGGGTTGCAAGTCCAACTTTATCTGATATGACTTTGGATACACCAGAAATTATTAAACAAGGGACTAGATATGGTATTAAGTTAAAAGCAGTAGCGCCTTCTATTCATATGATTAGAGTAGATGTTGAAAGTACTTTTGAACCAATTATAGGTTCTGAACTTCAAAGTAAGGAACTGATTAATTATTTAATGAAGGATAAGGAAAGTGAATCTTCTAATATTTGGAAGAGTGAAATATTTGGACGTAGTTTAGATGTAATTGTTCAAGAAGGGATTCAAGCTAAATTATCATTAATGCCAGAGACTGTTAGATTTAAATTACAACAGACTTTATCTAAATTGGTTAATAAAGGTTCAAGTAATTTATTTGCAATTGTTTTATAAGAATAGCGGGGCTATTCTTTTTTTGTGGTAACAAGGGGTAATAAAACAGTTAAAAACTGATGAAAATGTGTAAAAAAGAAAGAAAATATATTGCTTTTTCATATTAAAAATGGTATTCTGTAAATGTAAGCAAGGTAGCTTAACAAGATAAGGGAGGTATTTATACATGACAAAACAAATGTTAGTTAATTACATTGCAGAAGAAACAGGTTTAACAAAAGCAGATGCTACTAGAGCATTAGATGCTGTTATGAACGGAATCGTAGAAGGATTAAAATCAGAAGGTAAAGTTGCTTTAACTGGTTTCTGTACTTTTGCAACTCAACATAAAGAGGCAAGAACTGGTCGTAACCCAAGAACTGGTGAAGCTGTTAATATTCCTGCAAGAACTGCAGTTACTATCAAAGCAGGCGCTAAATTAAAAGACGCTGTTAACTAAGGCTTTTTTGCCTTTTTTTTTGCTATCGATAGGAGGTTTTTATGTATACATCAGCGCTTAATGTGTTAAAAAAGATTACAGATTATGGATATGAAGCCTATATTATTGGTGGATATCCTAGGGATTTATATTTGAAAAGAAGTTCAGTAGATGTAGATATATGTACTGATGCTACGCCTATGGAACTTATGAATATTTTTGAAGAGGTAGTAACAACTAATTCTGAATATGGTTCAGTAGTAATTATTCATGACAAAATTAATTTTGAAATAACTACATTTCGTAGTGAGGGAAAGTATGTGAATAATCGTAAACCATCTTCTGTTCTTTATGTGGATTCTTTAGAAGAGGATTTACAAAGAAGAGATTTTACGATTAATACATTATGCATTGATAAAGATGGTAATCATATTGATTTAATGGGTGCTAAGGCGGATTTAGATAAGCGTATAATAAGAATGATTGGTAATCCTAAGGTGAGACTTAAAGAGGATGCTTTAAGGATTTTAAGAGCGGTTAGATTTGCTACTGTTTTGAATTTTGAATTAGATCCTACTTTAAAATTATATATTAAAAAGTATGCTCCTTTGGTTAAGAAATTATCTAGAGAAAGAAAAAAAGAAGAACTTGATATTATATTTGCCAGTTCTAATAAAGAGTATGGTATTAAATTGTTATGCGAACTTAAACTTGCTGATAATTTAGAAATTTCAAATTTGAAAAAAGTGAAGGTTACCCCCTCTATGATTGTGACTTGGGCGCAATTAGAGGCGTTGAATAAGTATAATTTTAGCAGTAGTGAAAAGGAAACTATTATTAAGATTTTGGAACTTAAGGATAAGAATTTACTTGATAAAAAGGTGTTATATGATTATGGTTTATATGTTTGTTCTTTAGCCTGTGAGTTATATGGTGTAGATAAAAAGAATTTGAATCAGGTTTATTCTAGTTTGCAAATTCATAGTAAATTAGATATCGCTTTAAGTCCAATGGTAATTTGTAATGTACTTGATAAAGAGCCTGGGGGATTTTTAAAAGGTCTTATTAATGATTTAGAAGATGCTTTGGTATATGACAAGGTGGAAAATACTAAAGAGGCTTTAACTGAATATATTACTAATAATTATAATTAAAACATACCCTTTAATAGGGTGTTTTTTTATGAAAAAAATTCTTTTATTATTACTTATAATGTTTATGATATTTATGAACGTTTCGACTCATGCTTTTAATATAAAACATATTGATTTAAGGGTTGAAGAAGGTGATACTTCTATAGTATTTTTAAGGCTTAAAAATAGT
>JAAWSW010000077.1 GCA_022801735.1 Bacilli bacterium
TTGCGGTGTCAATGTAAATGCATTATCTCCCGATTCCGCTTTAAACCTATCGAATTCGATAGGTTTAAAATTGGGATTATGAATCTGTTCCCACAAACCTAAAAATGAAATAGTAGAATGATTGCGCATCCAGTTTGCAACCACAATAAAGGCATTATCTGAATTTTTATATTTTGCAATATTCTTCATCAAACTAGTAACAGCATTACTAAGCATATGATAAGTACCAACATTTGGTTTTTTAATAGCCGCATATATAATTATCTCAGGTTTATCCTTAGGAAACATTCCAGCAAACGAATAAATATAAGCATTATCACCCTTCAAATATCCACCACGTTCACTAGCAATTTGAGCAGTTCCAGTTTTACCAATAACATCAAAACCATCTACTTTATACCTTTTACCAGTCGCTTGTGGATCATCACTATTAACAACATTATACATTAAATCTTTGATTTGATTTATAGTACTTTGACTAACAAGTCTTTCAGATTGTTCAACTTTTCTTTTATATGTAGTTTCATTAGTATTAGGATTAACAATTTTTGATACAATATGTGGAGTTAACGCTTTACCATTATTAGCAATTAAAGTAAGTGCCTTCAAATGTTGAATAACAGTAGTATTAATTCCTTGTCCAAAAGCCGCATTAGCAACCTCTACGGGATACTTAAAGCCAATTTTACCAGAAACCTCACGAGATAAATCTACACCTGTAGTTTTTCCAAAACCATATTTATTAAAACAAGTTTTTAAATCATTCTTATCGATAAACTTATTTATCATACTACTAACACCAACGTTACTAGAATATTCAAAACCTTTATCATAATTAATAGTACCCCAGCCCTGATTATTCCAATCCTTAATAGTAGCATCCGCAATATCAATACTACCAGACCTAAATGTATCTGTGCCTTTATAAGTACCCTTTTCAATCGCACACATATAAGTATAAATTTTCATAGTACTTCCAGGTTCAAAAGCATTAGATACAAGTAAATTTTCATAACTTGTTATATTTCTTTTATTAGGATTAAATGAAGGCGTTGAAGCAGAAGCCAAAATATCCCCCGTTTTTGCATCCATCACAGTAAGTACAGTAAACTCTGGTTTATACTCTTCTTCCATCGCCTTAACTTCAGTTTCCACAAACCTTTGAATACTAGAATCAATTGTTAAATAAATATTACTTCCATCAATAGCCTCAATCCTAGTTTCTTTAGTATCAGGAATCTTATAACCAAGTCTATCTTGCTGATATTGTAAATAACCATCTGTACCCTTTAATAAATCATTAAACTTAGCCTCAATTCCAAGTTCACCATCAATAGTAGTAACTACCTTACCATCCTTATCTTTTTTCTCATTACTCTTTGCATAACCTAAAATATAAGAAGCAAAATCACCATTAGGATAATATCTCTTATAATTTTCCGTAAAATCAATTCCAGGTAAATTAAGACCCTCAATCTCACTTTTTTTAATTTCTGTTAAATCTCTACCAGCAGTACCAAGTTCAATTTGATATCTACCATCCTCTTTACCTTTTTTTAATCTTTTCTTTATATCGAAAGCATCTGCATCTAACACTTTAGCAAGGGCCTCAGCCGTAGAATCAATATCCTTAACATGATTAATTTTCCTTTTAGTACTACGCTTTTCATCTAAATAAGCAATCAAAGTATAAGATGTCACGTTATGAGCAAGCACATCACCAGAAGAATCATAAATGGTCCCCCTATCAGCCACTAACTTTTTAGCAACTGTATTACGATTATTCGCAAATTCTTTTATATTATGACCATTAATAGTCGGTGATAAAGCAAGGTAACAATATCTACCAAACAAAACCATTAAGCCTACAAAAAAAACAAAAAAGACTTTCCATGGTAACTTCCAAATATTACTTTTTTGTTTCTTCTGAGCCACATTAACACCTCTATTCATTAACAACGATTATATTATCATTATTATACGCTAGTCCCATCTCTTTGACAACACCTTTTACATTTTCAAATGATGTAAGTTCATTAACCTTCATCGTTAAACTCTCATTTTTCTTTTCTTGAGTATCTATTTTATATTTAACTTCCTCAATACTCATCTTAAGTTCACTAACCATGGCACCACAAAACGTTTTCACGCCAAGTGAAAAGACAAATGCAAAAACAATTAAAAAATATAACATTCTCTCGCCTTTAGTAATTTTTGATTTTTTCATTTTCTTTTTAGCCATAAGTCTTAAACCCTTTCTATCACTCTAAGTCTCGCACTTCTACTACGAGCATTTTCCTCTATCTCTTCATCGCTAGGTTTAATATTAGCAATAACCTTAAACTTAGGTCTATACTCCTCAGGAATAACTGGTAATTTAGATAACTCCTTAGGAACAGAACTAACCTCATTAAAAATTTGCTTACACATTCTATCTTCTAAAGAATGAAAAGTAATTACACAAATCCTTCCTCCAGGTTTAATAAGTTCAAGTGCTGAATATAATGCCTTTTCAAAAACCTCTAGTTCATTATTAACTTCAATTCTAATCGCTTGAAATATTTTTCTAGCAGGATGGCCCTTTTTACGATACTTCTCTGGAACATTATCTTTAATAATTTCTGCAAGTTCCAAAGTACTTTCAATTTTCTTAGTTTCTCTATATTGAATAATAGCGCGTGCAATACTACTTGAATACTTTTCCTCACCATATTTATAAAAAATACTAGTAAGTTCATCATAAGAATAATTATTAACAACATCATATGCCGTTAAACCACTATCCCGATCCATACGCATATCAAGAGTAGCATCCTTGTGAAAACTAAAGCCCCTATCTGCATTATCAAGTTGCGGTGATGAAACCCCTAAATCAAATAAAATACCATCTGCCAAAACATTTCTTTTATTTAATTCTTCTTTTATATTCACAAAATTAGTATTAATAATCTCAAAATTAGAACTAATTCCTTCTAATTTTTTCGACGCTTCTTTTATCGCCTCTTTATCTTGATCAAAGGCATACAAATATCCTTTAGGAATTTTCTTCAAAACATTAGAACTATGCCCACCATATCCTAAAGTAGCATCAACAATAATACTATCCTCTTTCAAATTTAAATATCTAATACTCTCTTCTAACAAAACACTTATATGCATAAATCCTCCTAGATACTTAAATTACTAGAAAACAAATTATCGGCAATATCTGATAAATTATCTTCATTTTCATCAATAAAGTTATTCCATCTATCAGAACTCCAAATTTCAAGCCTGTCACCAACACCTATGATGACACAATCTTTTTTTAAATCAGCGTATTTCATTAATGGAGAAGCAATATTGATTCTTCCTTGTTTATCAAACTCAGTATTAGTTGCACCTGATAAAAAGAAACGCATAAAATTACGAGCATCTTTTACATTAGGTAATTCCTGATATTTACTAACTATCTTATCCCAAATATTTTTAGGATAAACAAATAAACAACCATCAAGTCCTCTAGTAACAATAAAATTCTCACCAAGTTCATATCTTATTTTTGACGGAATAGTTAATCTACCTTTATCGTCAATCGCATGATGGTATTCTCCCATAAACATAGAAATCACCCACTTTCCCCCACAAATATACACTGTATACCACTATATTACTATTTTACTCCCCACTTGTAAAGGGTTTTCCCATATTTTCTTAACTTTTTATATCACTTTACAAAAAAATGAAACTTATTTTAAAGTTTCAATTTCTTCTTTTTTCTTTTTAATTTAACGTTTTTGTAAAGTGACTGTCCCCTTTATTTACAATTAAATAAAGGTATGTTACTATTAATATGAGAATATAAGGAGTATATAGTATGCAGAAAATATTAATCGAAATAAAACATCAAAATTTAACATTTTCATACTGTGATTATAATTCTACAGAAGGAAATTTCACCAGTATTACTGAAGATGGAATCAACCATATAACTACCACCTTAGAATATATAGAAAAAAAACTAGATTTGTTTACATTATATATTACTAGATCAATAAATGAAAACGAAATAATATATTTAAATATTGATGATTATAATCTAGCAAGCATCGCCTTTAAACTAACGAATGAAAAAAACTTTGAAAGTATAATATTCACCGAAGAAGCCACCTTGCCTAAAGACCTCTACACATTAATCTTTGAAAACAAAACCAAAACCAAATCAATAGCCTGCTACAGCATGACTAAAGAAATGTTTGAAAGTTTTAGTGGAAACAACATTAAAGTAAGTCTCCAAAAAGTAGACTTTCTTATTAATAAACTAATGGAAAAAAATGAATTTAAAACTTACTCTGATATAGAAGATGCATATGAAATAAATTTTAACTTTAAACCAGATATATATGATTTAGAAGATTTTGAAAATTTCCTAATTATAAATAAAAATCTAGAAGCAATAAATATAAAAGAATACCATGAAGGATTAGAAAAACAAATAATGAGTATTCTTATTAAAAACAAAAGATGTGGCACAACTATAAACATCCACGAAAATAACGAAGATATTATAAAATATTTACCACATCTAAAACAATTAAAGAAACAATGTAAAAAATGTTGTAACTTAAAATTTATATATTCCCCAAAATATAAATTCAAAATAATAAAAAAACAAATAAAAAATATTTTAATATTTGTTTTTATATCATTACTAGTTATAATGTCTACATACATTATATTCGAATTAATAAACAAAAATTAAAAGAAGTCCATGGACTTCT
>JAAWSW010000078.1 GCA_022801735.1 Bacilli bacterium
ATGATGATAAAATATATGTTAATGATGAGGATTACTTACAAAAATGGTTAAAGAAGCAAATGAAGATTGTTTTTGAAGAAAGACTTAATTATTGTTATAATTTATTTGAAGAAGATATTCCATTTCCTAAATTAAAAACTAGGAAAATGAAAACAAGATGGGGTGTATGTAACAAAAGAGATTTATCAGTTACTTTAAATTCTAAGTTAATTAGATATGATCAGTTTATAATTGATTATGTTATTATTCATGAACTTAGTCATTTGGTTCATTTTGATCATTCTAGAGAATTTTGGGATACTGTAGGTAAATATATGCCAGATTACAAAAAGGCAGAGAAAGTACTTAAGGAGTAAAAGAGGTGTTTGTATGAAGAAAGTAAGTTTTATTGTTTTAACAGTTATAATGTGTTTCTTTATGTCGTTTAATGATGCATTTGCCAGAGAGAAAACATTAGGTGAATTAGAAAAGGAAGCAAAGGCTAATAGAGATGCTTATAACAAGGCTAAAAATCAAAAAGCACTTTCAGAAAAAGAAAGAGCGGAGGCAATTAAACAGAAAGCACAGATTGAAATTGAAATTAAAACTATAAATAACCAATTAGTTATTATTGAAAAAGATGTTGAAAAGTTACAGAAGGATATTGAAAAAAAAGATAAAGAAATTAAGAAAATTATGAAATTTGTTCAAGTGTCTAACGGTGAATCTGCTTATTTGGAATATGCATTTGGAGCAAGTTCATTTACAGATTTTATTTATAGAGTATCTGTAGCAGAGCAATTATCTAATTATAATGATGAATTAATAAAAGGATATAATCAGGATATTAAGAATTTAGAACAAAAACAAAAAGAACTCGTTAACAAACAAACAGAACTTTCTAAAAAAGAACAGGAACTTACAATTTTAGAAGCAAGACTTACTAAGGAAATTGAGACAATAAAAGAAGGAATGTTATCTAAAGATGCAGAATATAAAGTTCAATTAGGTGTTATTAATAGTATGAAAAGTAGAGGATGTACTAGTAATGATACAGTAACAACATGTCAAAGAAAAACTAATAATAATTTGGCAAGTACTAGCGCTTCTTATATACCAATTGCAAGAGGTTATATAACCAGTGATTATGGAAATCGTATTATTAATGGTGTGAAAGAATTTCATACAGGAATTGATTTTGCTGCTTCTACAGGAACATCAGTTTACCCTGTAGCGGATGGTCAAGTTGTAGCAACAATTTATAATGCAAGTTGTGGAAATCATATGGTATATGTTAAACATAATATTAATGGTCATTCTTACGTTACATCTTATTGGCATTTATCAACGTTTTCAGTATCTAATGGACGTATGGTAAATGGTAATACTATAATTGGTAAAGTTGCTGCACCTGCTAGCGTTACTGGTGATAGATGTGGTGGTGGGTCACATGTCCATTTAAATTTATTTGATAATGCTGGTGGTAAATGGGAAGCGAGTGCAGCCAGAGGTTTTCCAAATTCGGGACGTATAAATCCAAGAAAGGCTTTCCCAAATATTCCGCATCCAAAATCAGATGGCCATGGTGGATATATTCCATACCCAGTTAGTCATAATTAAGGAACAATACGTTCCTTTTTTTGACAAAAAAGTTACTTTTTATTTCGTTATAATGATAAAAGGTGATATAATGAAAGTGAAAGTTTTTGATGAGAATCATGAAGCAGATTTGGAAAAATCAATAAATGTATTTATAAGTGAAGAAGAACCAGAAATATTTGATATTAAATTTTCAGTTAGTTCTTCTATATTTGGAGAAGAACAAGTTTTTTGTTTTTCAGCACTTATCCTTTATAGATAGGGTGATTTTATGAAAAAAAATAGCTTTCTTGGTGGAGCGGCTATTTCAACAATTGGGATAGTGATTTGTAAAATTATTGGTCTTTTATATGTTATTCCTTTTTATGCAATAATAGGAGTACAAGGTGGGGCTTTATATAGTTATGCATATTCTATTTATAATATGTTTTTGAATTTGGCGACTAGTGGTATTCCAGTTGCGATGAGTAAAGTGGTTAGTGAGTTTAATAGTTTAAAATATTACTTTACTAAGGAACAAACTTTTAAGATTGGTTTAAAAATAATCGGAATATTATGTGTTTTTGTGTTTTTAGTTTTATTTATTTTTGCACCACAAATTGCTTATTTAATAATTGGTGATGTTACTGGTGGTAACAGTATAGAAGATGTTACTATGGTAATTAGAGTAATTGCGACTGCCTTATTAGTTGTACCATTTTTAAGTGTGTCTAAAGGATATTTACAAGGTCATAAAATTATGCAGGTATCTTCTGTGGCTAATATTTTAGAACAGATAGTACGTGTATTAGTTATTATAGGTGGAAGTTTCCTTGCGTTAAAAGTGTTTCACACTAATATTACTACAGCAGTAGGAGTAGCAGTATTTGGGGCGACTGTCGGAGCCATTGCCGCTTATTTTTATGTTTATGATAAGATTAGAAAAAATAAAAAAGAGTTAAATAGGGATGCTAAAAAAACTAGAGATGAGGCTAAAATTGATGATAAGGAAATAGGTAAAAAGATAGTATTTTATGCTCTTCCTTTTGTGGCTATTTCAGTTTTACAATCAGCGTTTACAATGGTAGATGTATTTACTGTTGTTAAGTCTTTAGTTGGTCTTGGTTATACAACGGCTATTAGTGAAAATGTACTTAGTGTTTTGGCTACTTGGGGTTCTAAACTTAATGTAATTGTTATGTCAGTTGCTACTGGTATTATTATGAGTTTAATTCCAACTATTGCTTCTAGTTATGCGATTAAAAATTATAAGGAAGTTAATTCTAAGATTAATCAGGCTATTCAGACTTTACTTTTAGTTACAGTACCACTTGCAGTTGGAATTAGTTTTATGGCATCTTCTGTATGGACTGTATTTTATGGTTATAATGAATTAAATATTTCTATTTTTAGAGTACTTATTTTATCACAAATACCGTTATCAATTTGTTCAGTAATGGTTAATGCTAATCAGACTATGAACAATACTAAACAAACAATTATGGCTTTAGGTTTTTCTGTTTTGGGAAAAATTTGTCTAAATGTTCCAATGATGTATTTATTTAGTTATATTGGAATAGAATCTTATTATGCACCTATTGTTTTAAATATGATTATCGATACATTGGCAAGTATATATTTACTTAGAGTGGTTAAGAAGGTAACTAGCATTAATTATTTGAAATCTATAAGAACGCTTATTAAAGTTTGTTTATGTACAGCAATTATGGTGGTTAGTTTATCTATTATTAGTATATTTATTCCAAATATTACATCTTCCAGAATGATTGCTATCGCACAATTAATATTATATGGTATAATAGGTGTAATAATATATTTCATAGTTGCTTATAAGTCTAAAACTTTAGACGAAATATTTGGTAAAGATTTTGTGTCAAATGCTTTACTTAAAATTAAGGGGAAATTAATTAAAAAATAAAGAATAAAAAGGAAGTGATATAGTGGAAGAGTTAACTTTTTTTGAGAAACTAGCAGTTTTAGGTAGTAATATTTTAGCACACCCATTTTTTATTCTTTTACTATTATCTCCTGCACTTATATTTGCGTTAAATAAAAAGATAACTAAAAAAATTATTATTGTAATTTATATTTTAATAATAGCAATTGTGTTATTTGTAGGAAATACTACTTTATTTGCACTTCTTGATAATGTTATTGATGGTTTATTTATGAGTATATATTTTCCTAATTTTATAACACTGTTTGTAGTTGTAGTAGCGTCTGCTATTATTGCGCTTATAACATTTACAAAGAAGAATATGCTTAAGGTTAATAAGATTATTAACATCGTAGGATTTGCTATTGTTCAAACTATTTTCTGTCTTATTTTAACTGTTGTTCAAGTTAATAAGATTGATATTTATAAAGAGAATGCTTTGTATTCTAATAATGATGTTTTAACTTTAATGCAGTTACTTATGGGTACGTTTGTGTTACAAATACTAGCAGTTTTAATATTTAATGCTATTGAAAAAGTAACTGAGATGCTTGATAATAAAGATGAAAAAGTTAGACAGTATCGTAATTTAGAAAAGGCTAAAAATTTAACTAATATCGATGCCGAGGATTTATTTAGTGTAGAGAAGAAAATCATCATTCCAGAAGATAAGATTGCGCCTTTAGATAAATCTTTAATCGAAGAAAGAAAAATTATGCCGATTAGTTTAATCGATGCTATTAATAAGGAACAAAATGAGAAGGTTTCTTCTGATGATGCTCCAGTAATGGATAATAAACCTAAGTTTGTTTCTCCTAAATTAGATGCTCCAGATATTTTTGAAACAATGCCTGTAATAGAATCTAAAAAACCGATTGAGGAATTATTAATGCCAGAGCCAGTTAAACTTGAGCCTTCTATAGATAAACCTGTGGAAATTATACCCGAAATACCAGTTATGGAACCTGTAAAACCAATTGTTCAGGTAGAACCAGTGGTACCATTCGTAGAAAAACAAGAACCAGAGGAAGAATTAATTACAAATTTGGTTATTGTTAATTTAACTAAGACAGTTTTGGCTATTAAGAATATTAAAAGACTTTATACTATGTAGACTTATGTCTACTTTTTTTAATTTTTAACTACT
>JAAWSW010000079.1 GCA_022801735.1 Bacilli bacterium
TTTTTCAAAAAAAAGCAAGTTTTTCCCTCTATTTTCGGGACTTTAATTAAATAAATTCTATTTTTATCTTTTCGGGAACTTTCCTCTTAATTTAACGGTTTTGTCGATTTTAGGCGTAAAAAGCAAAAAAATCGCAACAATGCGATTATATATTCTTTTCATAAACTTTTATTTTGGGTTAAAGATTTTCTAAATATTTTAAAGCATCATCAAAGGTTTCAATTGGTACTATATCTATATCATAATCTTTTTCATTCTTTAGGTCTCTTGCTTCTCTATAATTTTTTCCTTGTGGTACCAAAAAGATATCTGCTTTTTCTTTAACGGCTCCCATTAGTTTATATTTTATACCACTTATTTCGCCGACATTACCATTTTCATCTATAGTACCGGTTCCAACTATTGTTTTTCCACCTGTTAAATCAATTTTGTTTAGATAACTATAGATGGTAAGTGTTAACATTAACCCACCTGATGAGCCTGATTCACTTTCTTTAAATTTTAAGTCTACATGTTCATCTGATTTTATCTTAAAAGTTTCGGTAAGTATTACGCCTACTTTGGCTTCACCATTTACATCTATTAGTGTTGTGTTACAGTTAATTTCTTTTTTGTTTCTGATTACTTTAAAATTTATTTTATCGTTTGGTTTTTTATTTTTTACAGCGTCATATAAATCTTGTTTTTTTGTAACTTTTTTATTATCTACTTCTATTATTTGGTCTTGGACTTTTAAGTCTGTTTTGGCTAAATCATCAACATAGGTTACGTATACTTTATTATTTTCTATTTTATATTTTACATCAGAGTGGTTATAAGCGACCAATATGGCTAAATCATTTGCTTCTTCTAGCAGCATTTTATTTCGGTACATTTCATCTTCTATTGATTCACTGCCCACTGTGACTTCTTCTTCTTTTTCTATATCCCAATTTGGATTTAAAAAACCATAAATTAGAAGTGGAATTGTTCCTTGTACTTCTGTTACGTAAGCCATATTTAGACTACCTTTCATTTTGAAATTGGTTTCTATATCTACTTTTTCTTTTGTGTTTATTAATCCTCCTGGAGCAGAAATATAATAAGGTAATTTTACAGTTATGCAGAGAATTATTATTAAAATAATTAATAATCCTTTGTAATTTTCTTTAATGTAATCTTTAGTTTTTTCATATACTTTATTAATCATATTATGTCCTTTCTATTAAATAGGATACTCGGTAAAGGTGAACTTTATGAAGCAATGGATTAGTTTTTCAATTTTAATTATTTTGATTTTAATTTGTGCGGAAATTTTGACTGAATCTAAAAGTATTTTAGATGCGGTTTCTTTTTCTTTGTCTATTTGGAAAAATAATATTTTTCCTTCTTTGTTTCCATTTTTTGTTCTTTCGGAAATTATGGTTAAATATGGTATGACTGAATTTATTGGAAATTTATTAAAGCCTTTTATGAATAAATTATTTAGAATTAAAAGTTCAGCGGCTTTTGTTTTGGTTATGAGCATTATATCAGGAAATCCTGCAAATGCCAAATATACTAGAGAACTTTATTTAAATGGTGATTTAAATGAATATGAGGCTACTAAGATTTTATGTTTTTCTTGTTTTGCCAATCCTTTATTTGTTTTAGGGACTGTTGGTTTATTATTTTTGAATAATAAAGAAGTTGGCATATTAATTTTATTATGTCATTATATTTCTAATTTGTTTATTGGTTTATTTTTAAGAAATTATCATCCTAGTCCTGCTGAATGTGAAAAAGTTAGTCTGATTGGTGCGGTTAAGAGTGCTCATAAAAAAAGACTTAGTAATAAATCTACTTTTGGAGAAATTGTTACTAATTCTCTTTTGCATAGTATAAATACACTTTTGCTTGTTTTAGGTGTAATGACTATGTGTTTGATTATTACAACTATTATTGATAATAATATTAGTTTAAATAGTGTTCTACAAAGTGTGCTTAATGGTAGTATCGAAATGACTCAAGGTCTTAAATATATTAGTCTTGAGGCAATACCACTTAAATTAAAATGTGTTTTATCAGTTATGATTTTATCTTTTGGAGGCCTTAGTGTACATTTACAAATTACTAGTATTCTAAGTGACACCAAGATAAAATATTTACCTTTTTTGTTTTCAAGAATTCTTCATAGTTTTATTTCTGGTATTTTATTATTTATACTTTTTGATTTTTGGATTGATATATTTTAACTTGTATATGTATAAATATAATTAAATTTAATTGGTTTATCTAAGTCACCGCTTACTACATCGTATCTAATTTTGACGATGTTGTGATTGGCAGTAGTGGCTACATAAGGTATTATATCTATATCTAAATTTTGTAGTTCTGTTTTTTCTGGATAAGTAAATTTTTGGTTACCAACGGTTACTGTTTTATTTCCTATAATAATTTTTTTATTACTTGGTGTTATTGTGCATGTACTTCCACTACATGATACATTTGAAAGATTGGGTTCATCTAGTAATTTATGAATAGCAGTTGCTACTACAGCGTTTTTATTTATTGATTCTGTTTTTACTGATTCATTAATGTAAATGTTTTTTAGTTCTAAAACGATTTCGAAAAGGAATACAACGATTATCATTGTTAATGTAAAGGATGCAAGTAATTCAACTACAGTAAAGCCTTTATTATTTTTCATATTAATCCCCTTTCTATGCATTTTTAACACCAAATACTATTGTAGCGGCAGTATTATCTTGGTATTCTGCGATAAGTCTATTTTGATTTTCTACATTATCTAATTGTTTTATAATATTACGCATTTCCTCTGTTATGTTACTATCATCGTGTGTATTTATATATTCTTTTATTTTTTTAGAATTTGAATCTGTAAAGATTATTTGTTTAAAGTTTCCTGTAGTGGAGTTTGTAAGTGTATTACAATAGTCAATATCGCCTAAAGAAAGATTTGTATTACAGCCTGAACTTTGACTATAGATTAGTAAGTATGGGGCTCCTCCACTATTTATTTTTGTTTGCAATTGTTTGCTTAGTGAGTTTCCACTTGCTTGATACTGTGTGATGTATGTTTTTATATTATTTAAATTATATACACCTTCTACCGTATTATAATTATAACTATTACTATAACTAACTAATAGATTTTTAAATTGGATAAACAGTGCGATTAAAACGGTTAATGTAAATGTAGCCACGACAATCGTTTCTACTAATAGGAACCCCTTATTATTCATTTTTTTCATTTTTATGCTCCTTTTAAATTGTATTTATGTTAAATATATTATATAATATATCTAGGATAAATGCTAGTCCTTAGATAAAAGAAAATAAAAAGGAGTGAAAAATTATGTTAAGACAATTTAATTTTCAAACTACACCAATTGTTGATATTGTTAATGATATTTTAGTTGATTCTGCTAAAAGAGGTGCATCAGATATTCACTTTGACCCTTATGTAGATCACTTATTAATTCGTATTCGTATTGATGGTGTACTTGTTGAATATGCAAGTGTACCTAATGCTTCACGTGATTATTTAATTACACGTGTTAAGACTATTTCTAAAATGAATATTACCGAATCTCGTAGACCTCAAGATGGTTCTATTAAGGCTGTAATTGGCGGTGTAGATTTAGATCTTCGTGTATCTTCTCTACCTGTTAATAATGGTGAAAAAGTAGTTATTCGTATTCTTGATTATACAATGAGTTTAGAAGGTATTGATGAACTTGGATTTAGTGAGGATAATTATAAAAAACTATTACAAATGATTTCTGTTCCAAATGGGATTATATTAGTTACAGGAGCAACTGGTACTGGTAAATCTACTACTGTTTATTCTATTTTACAACATTTAAATAATAAAACTACTAATATTATCACTGTTGAGGATCCTATTGAAATGGATATTGCTGGTATAAATCAAGTTCAAGTTAATAGTCAAATTGGTCTTACATTTGCGTCTGCTTTACGTTCAATCTTACGTCAAGACCCTAATATAATCATGATAGGAGAAATTCGTGATAATGAAACTGCTCAAATTGCAGTTCGTGCTTCTATTACTGGGCATTTAGTTTTATCTACTGTTCATACTAACAATTCATTAAACACTATTGAACGTTTAATCGATATGGATGTTCCTAAATATTTACTCGCTTCGGCTTTAGAAGGAATTGTATCTCAAAAACTTGCTAGAAAATTATGTCCTCATTGCCGTACTTTGAGAAAAACTACTACATATGAAAGAGAAATATTTAAAACTACTTTGGGAAAAGATGTTTTAGAAATATATGATAATGAAGGTTGTGAACATTGTCATGGTGGTTATAGTGGACGTATTGCAATTCAAGAAGTATTATTAATTAATCAACAAATCAGAGATGCACTTAGTGAAAATGTTTCTAAAGAACAACTTAGAGAAATGGTATATGGATCTGATGTTGTCACTTTACTTCAAGATGGCTTAAATAAAGTTATAGAAGGAAAAACTACATTTGAAGAAATACTTAGATTAATTGCTTTAGACGATGATGAAAAATTAAGTAATAATATGTTCCTTAAAAATGCACTGGCAGGTGAAGAACGGAGAGGGTTTCCGTGTGAAGCTGGATGAAGAGCAGTGGCGAAGAGGCGTACGAAGATTAA
>JAAWSW010000004.1 GCA_022801735.1 Bacilli bacterium
AAGACACAATTGTGTCTTTTTATTGTTCTCCTTTATTTTTGAAATTAAGTACAATCGGAGTACCTTCAAAATCAAAGTTTTCCCTAATCTTATTTTCTAAATATCTTTTATAAGAAAAATGAAGTAAACCTTTACTATTAACTTGAATATTAAATGTAGGTGGTTTTATCCCAACTTGCGAAGAAAAATAAATTTTCATTCTTCTACTTTTATATGTAGGTGGTAAATTAAGTGAATATGCATCCATAATAACATCATTAAGAACACTCGTTTTAATCTCCTTGCATGCATTATCATGAGCCTTTAAAATCATTGGCATTAATGTATGAATACGCTTTTTAGTTAATGCTGATAAAAATACAATTGGAGCATAAGGCATAAATTGGAAATTATTTCTAATCTCATTCGTAAATTCCTTCATTTTTTTATCCTTATCCTCAATAACATCCCATTTATTAACTACAATAACCACAGCCTTACCAGCCTCTAATGCATAACCAGCAATATGTTTATCATGTTCAATAATACCTTCTTCAGCATTTAAAACAATTACACATACATCAGAACGATCAATAGCCTTTAAAGATCTTAATAAACTATATTTTTCAACATTTTCATAAATCTTACCACGTTTACGCATACCTGCTGTATCAATAACCACAAACTCTTCACCATGATAAGTAAATAGTGTATCAACTGCATCTCTAGTAGTTCCCGCCACATCACTAACAATAACTCTTTCTTCATTTAATAAAGCATTTACCAAACTACTCTTTCCAACATTTGGTCTTCCAATAATAGAAAATTTAATAATACTATCATCATAATCATCTGGTATTTCTTTAAAGTCTTTCGTAACTTCATCAAGTAAATCATAAATACCAAAATTTTGTTCACCACTTAAAGGTACATACTGTTCAAAACCAAGTTCATAAAAATCATATTCATGATCTTTATAACTTTTAGAATCAGCCTTATTAATAGCAACAATTACATTCTTACCACTACGCATTAAAATATCTCTTACCAAATAATCATTGGAAGTCAAACCTTCCTTACCATCAACAACAAAGACTACAACATCTGCCTCATCAATAGCCAGTTCAGCTTGTCCTTTAATTTCATCATTGAATTTACCTTCAGTGATATCAATACCACCAGTATCAATCAAATGAAAACTATAATCATAATAACTTACATTACCATAAATTCTATCACGAGTTACTCCAGGTGTATCCTCAATTATTGCCATTTTACTCCCAACCAAACGATTAAAAATAGTACTTTTTCCAACATTTGGTCTTCCAACTAAAGCAACTACTGGTTTTCGCATAATATCACCTCACTATTTTTCCTTTTCTTATTATATTATCTGCTTCTATACCATAGATAATTTTTGAATGCTCAAGTAATTTACCCATTTGTATATCAGATACTTGATTTTTTACTTTAATATAAAGTTTATCATTAAATTTATATAAAACAAAATATTCTAAATTTTGTTTATTAACATCTGAAATTTCATACAAAAAAGAACCATGAATTACTTCTGTATTCATCTCTATTTGATTACTGAAGTAATCCAAATATTCTAATTCCTCTTTTAATACTTCAATTATTACACCATAATTCATATCCACATATAATTTAACTATATAATATCCATCAAATTCTATATCATATTTAGTAGATATTTTAAGAAATAAACGTTTCATATATTTTTGAAGCATTTCTTTATCAGAAAAATCCAAACTATGAATATACATTTTATTCAAATATAAAACTAATTTATCATCCTCATATACAAGTTTCATCATATCACCTAAAATAGTGTATGAATATAGGGTATAAATGTAACAAATTAAAGAGTATTTTCTATTTTTTTCATAACCTCTTCTTTACCAGTTTTGTTTACGCTAGAAAACATTATAAAATCATCACCAACAACTAACTCCAAATCATCCAAAATTGCATTTCTTTGTTTTTGTTGTAAAGTAATTCCAATTTTATCAACTTTAGTAGCAACAATAGTAACTGGTATTTTATAATATTTCAAATAATTATACATCAAGATATCATCATTAGTTGGACGATGTCTAAAATCCACAAGCAAAAACACCTGTTTCAAATTTTCACGATTAACCAAATAATCCTCAATCATTAAACCAAATTTATTTCTTTTAGTTTTACTAACCCCAGCATACCCATACCCAGGTGCATCAACCAAATAAAATTGATCATTAACATTATAAAAATTAATTGTCTGAGTTTTTCCAGGCCTACCAGAAGTTCTCGCATAATTTTTTCTATTAACTAAAGTGTTAATAAAACTACTTTTTCCAACATTAGATCTACCAATAAGTAAATATTCTGGTTTTTCATCTGTTGGATATTGACTACGGCGCACTGCTGACATCACTAAATCAACTGATTGTATCTTCATATATTTCACCCAATTTCAAATAAAATTATAACAAATAAGCATATATGTGTCAAAATTAATAAGTTTGTTTTATTATCTGCTTTTAACCTTTTGCATGCCTTTTTTTACTTTACCAATAATAGTTTGACCAGTTTTACGCATTCCAACTGTTTCACGACATCTAGAAGCAAGTTCGATACTACTATGTAAATCAATCTCTTTAAAAAATCTTCTAATAGTTTGAGCAACCTTTTTTCTATCGTTAAGTTCCTTTGGAATCACATTATATAAATAATTTCTTAGGCAACTAGGTAATTCATCAATTTGCTGTTTTAATGCTTCTTCATCCTGTGATTTTCTATAAACTAGTCCTTCAGGCCCTTTTTCACCTTCGCACCAATCAACATAAAATTCTGGCAAAGATAAATAAGTTTGCTCAAAAAAGTCATATGAACCTTCTAAAATGTTAGGAATTTTATTAGGATCTTCACAATGAACGAGCCTTCTAAAATCACCTAAATATGATAAACTAACAATCGTTTCCAAAAGTTCCTGTGAATTTAAAGAATCTGATTCATGCATAAGTAAAGCCGCTCTTGCTGCTGATTTATAATTAAGTCTCATTAATGCAGGTAATACGCCATCACTATTATCAACAATTAAAGTTGTTGGCTTTTGAAAACGCCCTGCTAACGAAAAACATGACCAATTTTTTAAATCACCATATAATAATCTTTTATCAACTACCATAAGTTTATATTCATGGTTACCAAAGGTTGCAAAAAAACACCCAAGTGATTCTGGAAAACTCGCTGAATGACTTTGTTTTTCTATTTCTGCAATATCAATTAAATTTTTCCAACCCGCTTCCCTATACATGCTAGGATTTTGAAGAAGATTTTTTGCATGCCACAAAGATGGATTATCAACCGAAATAATCAAATCCATAGATTTTTCCTCATCTATCATACTATCTTGTTCAAAATATCCACTGCCATATGCAGTTACAGAATTAACTTCCGGTAAAACACTAATTAATTCTTGAGTTTCTTCTTGTATACTTTTCATAATATTCCCCCTGTACTACTTCCCTTTTTTACGCTTTAATTTTTGTGCTACATATTTGATAGATTTAATAGGTCCAGTTGTTAATAATCCTTTAACAGTTTGTGACATACTTTGATTTCTATTCTTGTTAACCAAAAACTGTCTTATACCATCACTTATAGTCCCTTTATAATCCATCAAATACTTTTGCATATCATCAGGTAATGTTTTAATATCCTCTTCTTCTACTACTACATTACCCCGTTTGAATTTCAATTCCTTCCCATATGTATCATGATAAAAATCAAATCTTCCCTTTACTATATTTAAAACTTTATCAGGATTCTCTGCAATCCCCATTCTTGTATCACCAAGATAAGAAAGGCCTGCTAAAATAGTATAAAAATACTCTTCATCATATTCACCTTTCCCTAGCAACAATTTCGAACTAAGTAAACCAGCATGTCTGTTATATTCAATAGCAGACTCTATTTCCTTTGGCGCCTTTACAACTAAAATAGGTTTCTGCATTCTACCAGCCATATAAAAGGTTTCCCAATTTTTTAAATCTGCTAAAAAGTCATCTTTTTCAATTGTTCCAATCTTATACTCTTGACCATTGAATGCTATATATGTCATATAAGTTATTTTTCCACCTTTTCTCATATACCTTCTAGAAGCAAATTTAAAGAATAACTTACCTGAAAAAGAATAATCACGAGGATTTAATTTGATATTTTCTTTATGCCACTGCTTTAAATTATTTACTACTACAATAAGGTCAATTTGTGGTTTTCTATTCTCCTGACCATATTGTACGTTAATCCCAGAACCATAACCAATAACTGCTACTGTTTCTGGTCTATTATCCATAAATTTCAAAATTTCTTCTTCTGGTTTCACCATAAATCCTCCTATAATTATTTCCTACAATTGTTACAAATTAATTAAAACAAATATAGTACACAATATTATAACACAATATCCTTTTTCTGCACCATTTTTTATTATAAAATATCAAAATATTCTAACAAAATTATACCACAAATATTAATATAATCATATACAAAATAACAGCCGCATATAATAAACAATAATAAAAAATAACATTTTTCAATAAAATATATTGATTTTTTATAAATTATATGATACAATTTATAAGCAATGTTGTTTTTGGGGAATTAGCTCAGTTGGCTAGAGCACCTGCTTTGCACGCAGGGGGTCAAGGGTTCGAGTCCCTTATTCTCCACCAATATGTTAATTAAAACCGTTGAATTTCAACGGTTTTCTTTATTTTTTAGAATTCCTGACCCCTCTGCATGCAAAAAGTTCATCACATTTTTGTTAGAAAATATAATGAAACAATAATATAACTAACTTTTATATATTTCCCTCCCATTTTTTTCTAAATTAATGTATAATATAAAAAATAGGAGTGATTGGATGAATTCGTTGTGGGCTGTATGTTGTATAATATTGTGATTTGTGATGATAATTTAAATGATTTAAATATAATTACAGAAAAAATAAGTAATTATTTTGATCAGCAAAAAAATATATATTTTAAAATTCATTCATTTAATGACTATAACAATAAATTTATTGACTTTATTTATAATAATAGATTAACTAATCTAATTTATTTATTGGACATTGAAACTCCTAGTGGAGATGGATTTGATATAGCGAGAACCATAAAACGATTCGATGCCAATATTCCAATTATTTATATAACTGGCCACCATGAAAAGCACATTAATAAAGCACTTAAAAGTTGCGATATGGATGGCTATATAAATAAATTTAATAATTTAGAAAATGAGTTAATAGAAAAATTTGATAAAATTTTAGCTGAAAAAGGTAAAAAATACATATTTCATATCAAAGGTAATAATGTCACATATATTTTAAATGTTAAAAATATTAATTGTTTTACTACTGATATTGACAGAAAAAACCAAATAAGAATAATAGGAAATTATTATCCAAATATACATTTAAGCATAAGATCTTTATATATACAGTTAGATAGTCGCTTTATAAAAACACACCAATCTTGTATTGTAAATTTAGATAATGTCAAAGAATTTGATATAAAAAACAAAATAATATATTTTAAAGATAAAAGCCATACAGATTTAATTTCTCGTAACTTCTTTAAAAAGAATAAAGAATGGTTATTGGAACACTATTCGGACAAAATTATTTTTAAATAACTTTACTTGCAAAAACCTTCTACACAAGGTTTTTAATTAATAAACTGCTGTAATAAATAATCTCATTTATAATTAACAATTTAAACAAAATTAAAAACACCATTCATTAAATGAACGGAGTTTTTTAATCAAACAAATTATATTTATATATATTTCATAAAACTAAACTTTACTAACTTCTAAGTTTTTATAAAAAATTGAATAATCCAAGTTTGCAAAATGTCACGGATTTTTACAGAATGTCACATTTCTATTTATTTCTTATTTAAAATATGATAACCTTATGCTAGGAAAGGAGAAGGTTATGAAAGTTAAATATAGGAAACTACAAAACGTAATATTTTTGAAAATTAAAAAAGAAGATAAAGAAATATTTATCATCAATGAAAAATACAAAAAAAGGCTAGAATGCTCTGGCAAGCAAACTAGCAATTATACGAAAAAATAACAGCACGAACCATTGTTTTTTCGCACTTCAATTTTAACACTTTTCAAAAAAAAATACAAGATTGGAGGAAATAATATACCAATTAATAATGAAATTAATGAATAATAAAAAGAAGATAATACATAAAAAGATAGAATTCTTTTTTATAACAAAAACTCTGGGAATGAACTGAACCCCATAAGTTGGACAGTTTATAAGTAGTTTCTAGTTAGAGGATTGTAACCTGTAATTTACAGGAGACAGTCCTTTTAATTTTACTTTAATTCTATCATGATTATAATAATAAATATAGTCATCTATTGCTAAAATTAACTCATCTATTGTTTTATATTTATCTTCTTGGTCATAAAACATTTCTGTTTTTAAAAGTCCAAAGAAATTTTCCATCATGCCATTATCCATACTGTTGCCTTTTCTGGACATACTTTGTTTAATTCCTTTATTTTTTAATCTTTGTTGATCATCCTTTCCTTATCTTGTGCGGAATAATATTTATTTTTAACTGTTCTTAAAGCATCAAATCCATGTCTATCAATCAATCTGATAGTATATTTTATTAATTCTATATTCACTTTGTATTTTTTTACTAATTTACTTAATGATAATCCTTTTTTTCTATCTTTGTACATATCTATTTTATCTTCGTAACTTAATTTGCTCATATAAAAACCTCGTTTCTATGTCCTAGAAACGGGGTTCATATCATATCCAGAGTTTTTTTCTATTTAAGTTCTAATTTTTTATATAATTCATCTAAATTACTAGCATCATCAGTATAACCACCAATTTCAGATACAACTTTCTTATCCTTAATGGCTAAAGTAAGTGGAGTACCCCAACTATCATTTTCATTAAAATAACTTAATGAATTAGTTAAAGCTGATCTATCTGAGTCTGATAAAGTATCAATTTGAATAACATAAATTGGTAAATTATTCTTTTCAGTATACTCACCAATTATTGGATTAAACTGTTGACAATATCCACAACTTGTTTGTTCTAAAACCAATACAAAAGGATTTCCACTATCATATAAACACTTATATTGTTCGTATGTAATTTCAGCTACATTTTCATATTCTTCAGTCGCTTTTACATCACAAGCAAACTTTGATAAATTTGACTCTTTTAAGAATGTATTTAATTTATCACTATCACTTAAAATTGATTCTTTAAAATTATCAATTTTCTTACCTTTAAATACAATAATAACATCATTTTTAAATGAATCATCATTATACTTTAATTCCTTTTTTATCACTTTCATATCTTCATCAGAAATATTTTGAACATCTAAATAATATAAAGCATGACCAATTTGTTTTGCTGACTTATTCAAAATGCTCTTCTCTTTTTTACTTAAATCATTAGCAACTACTAATGCATTTTTATCCTTGCTCTCATATAAACATTGATATTGTTTATAATTCACTTTTCCAAGTTTTTCATAATCTCCATCTGCTTTTACACCACATATAAATGTTCTATCTTTTTCAGGCCAAAAACTAATAAGTAAAATTAATCCAATAACTGCCACGATAACAACAAATATAGTAATTAAACGTTTATTCTCATTCATATTCATACCTCTTTCCTATATAATAATAACATATTTTAATTATTTTATCTACCTATTAATTACGAAAAAACAAGCATTTGCTTGTTTTTCTACATTATTGAATATTTTGTAATTTATTAATACGATTAGAAGTACTAGGATGTGTACTCCATAACGAGTCGCGATTTTTTCCTTTTAAAGGATTAACTATAAACAAAGATTCAGTCGCTTTATTTACTTGCATATTCTCATTTTCAGTTTCTAATTTATTAAGGGCGCTAATTAGACCTTCCCTATTTCTTGCTATTTCCACTGCACTTGCATCAGCCAAATATTCACGATTACGTGATATTGCTAATTTAAGTAATGTAGCAAATATAGGCGATAAAATAACAAAAACTAAACCAATAAGCATTAAAACTGTCCCAGCCTTATTATCATTATCTCTATTGCTACCGAATATTAAACTTCTAGAAAACATATCAGATAAAATTGTTACAAAACCAACCATAACAATTGCAATAGTTGATACCAATATGTCATAATTTTTAATGTGTGATAACTCGTGTGCCAATACACCTTCTAATTCATACTTATCTAACTTATTTAAAAGACCAGTTGTAACACATATAACTGCATGTTCAGGATTTCTTCCCGTTGCAAAAGCATTTAATGCAGATGTCTCCATAACATAAAGTTTAGGAAGTGGTAATCCCGCACTTATGCATAAAGATTCCAAAGATACATTAAGTTGTAAAAATTCCTCTCGAGTTGCTGGTCTTGCACCATTAACACTTAAAATCATTTTATCAGAATTATAATACGATATAAAAGCCGAAAGAAAAGCAAAACCTAACCCTATAGCACCTGCTATATAAATATTATCACAGAAAAATAAAGAAAGAAAATAAACCAATAAAGTAACAAAAACAAAACATAATGTAATGATTAATCCAGTTTTTAATTTATTTTTACGTACATCTCTTAATATCATTTTATAATTCCACCTTTACTATTTTTTTGTCTTCTTCATTTACTTTAAAGTATTCCTTCTCTTTATATCCAATCATTTTAGCCATTATATTATTTGGAAAAACTGTAATAGCAGTATTATAATGTTGAACTGTATCATTATAAAATTGTCTAGCAAAGGCAATTTTATCTTCTGTTCCAGTCAATTCAATTTGTAAGTTTTTAAAAACTTCATTTGCCTTTAAATCAGGGTAATTTTCTGAAAGCATTAATAATTTATTCAAACTATTACTAACCTTCTCGCTATTTTTAGCTATTTCACTCATCGATGTTACAGCATTTCTAGCGTTAACAACATCAATTAGTACTTGGCTCTCATAAGTTGCATATCCCCTAGTAACTTCTACTAAATTAGGAATCAAATCAGCACGTCTCTTTAATTGATTATCAATTTGTGACCATGCATTCTTACATCTGATATTTAATTTTACTAAATAGTTATATAAAATAATTAATAAAATAACAATAACCACTATAATTATCAAAAATATTTTCATTGTAATCTCATCCTTCCAATTAATAATATTTTACCACACTTATCCCTATTTTTAAAGTTAACTTCCTTCTTATTAATATTATGTTTCATTTTCTTGTTTTTCACATTTAAATTTAATTAATTTTTTTAAATAAAAAAGCAGGAATTTGATAGACGAGTGCAGTATATTACATATGGAGGGGCAAAATATAAAGAAAGGAGGGTAATCAATATTAAAGATTTAGAGGAACTAACGTCTAAAATAACTAATATAAAATCTAAAGGATGGATTAAAGCCGTTAACAACCATACCAGCGGAATCGGCCTTACTTTAGAGCATGAACTAGGCGTAAATAGTGGAGATTTTGAAATACCAGATTATGGCCAAATTGAATTAAAAACTAAAAAGATAAATAGTGAACCATATACTACATTGTTTAATGCTACACCAGATAGTTATTTATTTGAAATAAAAAGAATACAAGAAGAATATGGATATCCACATTCTAAAAATCCAAACTTCAAAGTATTTAATGTATCATTTGATGGTTCAAATTATAAATCAATAGGCAATAAATTTCTTTTTATTTTAAACGTTGACTGGAATAAGAAAATTGTTATTTTAAAAGTATTCGATAAATATAGCAAACGCTTAATTGACGATAAAATCTCTTGGTCATTTGAATTATTAAAAGAAAAGTTATATAGAAAACTAAAATATTTAATGTTTATCAAAGCTAAAAGAAAATATGAATTTCCATATGTTTACTATAAATACACACAAGCACAATTTTATATTTTAAGAAGTTTTGATGATTTTTTAAAAGCAATAGAACAAGGAAATATAAGAGTAACTTTTAAAATTAATGCTATTTTAAATGGTAAAAACAAAGGGAAAATGCATGATCATGGTACAAGTTTTGAAATAAAAGAAACAGATTTAGATAAAATTTTTATAAAAAGTATAACTATATAATAAAATATTAGAGTTTTTATACTAATATTATTTATTAAAACGCAAAACCGTTGAATATCAACGGTTAGTTTTGTATATACAAAACGAAGAAACATGATATAAAACATACGAAAAAGAAATAACCACTTTACTAAAAATAATAACAAATTTTAAACAAAGCCTTAGAAAATCAAATTTAAGGGATTAAGGGACAAAGCAGTTGCAGTTTCTCACTATACTTTGTATGCACATAAAAACCGTTGATTTCTCAACAGTTACTTTTTCAATGGTCGGGAAGACAGGATTTGAACCTGCAACAGCTTGGTCCCAAACCAAGTGCTCTACCAAGTTGAACTACTTCCCGGTAATGGCGCGCCAGCCAGGAGTCGAACCCGGAACCTTTTGATCCGTAGTCAAACGCTCTATCCAATTGAGCTACTAGCGCAAGCTGACACATATCATTTTTAATAAACTATTTAATATGTCTCACATCAAGACATCTATAATGTTACCATTTTTTTTCATATAAGTCAACATTTTTAACAATTATTTTTATAGTATTATATGTATCTAATATAACAATTAAAAACTTATACATTTATATTATATTCACTATGTTAAATTTGTTTCATATATAAACAATAAAAAAACGCATATCGAATTTAGCGCTTGTTATTTCTTACCTGGTGGCTTCGGACAGAATCGAACTGCCGACACGAGGATTTTCAGTCCTCTGCTCTACCGACTGAGCTACGAAGCCGAATGGCGGTCCCGACGAGAATCGAACTCGCGATCTTCTGCGTGACAGGCAGACGTGATAACCGCTACACCACGAGACCAAATGGTTGCGGGAGCTGGATTTGAACCAACGACCTTTGGGTTATGAGCCCAACGAGCTACCAAACTGCTCCATCCCGCGATATCAAAATATAAACTAAATGGCGGAGAAAGAGGGATTCGAACCCCCGCGCCGTTTCCGACCTCCCGGTTTTCAAGACCGGTCCCTTCAACCAGACTTGGGTATTTCTCCACGTTGGTGCCTAAGGCCGGACTTGAACCGGCACGGGATATGACTCCCGCAGGATTTTAAGTCCTGTGCGTCTACCAATTTCGCCACTCAGGCATTAATAATAAAAATAAAAATGGTGTCCCGCCCGAGACTCGAACTCGGGACCCTTTGATTAAAAGTCAAATGCTCTACCAACTGAGCTAACGGGACAAACAATGGCTGCCTCGGCTAGATTCGAACTAGCGCATGCCACAGTCAAAGTGTGGTGCCTTACCGCTTGGCTACGAGGCAATCACCTGGTGGAGAGAGATGGATTCGAACCATCGAACCCGAAGGAACAGATTTACAGTCTGCCGCGTTTAGCCACTTCGCTACCTCTCCAAATAATGGTGCCGGAAATAGGACTTGAACCCACAACCTACTGATTACAAGTCAGTTGCTCTACCAATTGAGCTATTCCGGCAAAAAAAATGGTGGGCGATATAGGACTCGAACCTATGACCCCTTGCTTGTAAGGCAAGTGCTCTAACCAACTGAGCTAATCGCCCATTTCTCTGGACGTAATTAAATATATCATTTAAATATCTATTTGTCAATAGAATTTTTAGTATTTTTGATACTTTTTATTTTTTTTGCCACCCATACTGGTAATTTTCTTCCTAAAGTAGTAAAACCACTGCTAGTTTCAATAATATTTCTTCTTTTTGGCTTACCATTCATGCGATATTTTATATTTTTAATACTAAGTTTCAAATGTGCTTCTTCATCATCAACTTCTAAAATTTCAACATATATATGATCACCAACATTTACAAAATCTGTTATATTTCTAACAAATCCTCTTGAAATTTCAGATATATGAATTAGTCCTGTATAAAATTCGTCAAATGAAACAAAAGCCCCATATGGCTCAATACAAGTAACTGTACCTTTAACAACTTTTCCCTTTTCATATTTTGCCATATAAACACCTCTAAATAAATTATACCACAAAATTAAAAAAGAAAAAACCAACCTCTTTACTTAAAGAGATATTATATTATATAATAAAGTTGGTGATAAAATGACAGAAGAGCAAAAAATTATTGAAATTATTGACAAACTAAGACCATTTTTAATAACAGATGGCGGTAATATCGAATTTATAAAATATGAAAATAATATTGTTTACATAAAAATGTTAGGCGCCTGTGCTGGATGTGATTTAATTGACATAACCTTAAAAGAAGGTATAGAAGGAGCAATTAAAGAAGAAATACCAAATGTCAAAGAAGTAATAAATGTAAACAGTCCAATTTAAACTAACAAACAAATACAATGGTAAAGGTAATTAAATTAAAAGATAATTATTCTAACCATTCAATAGGTGTTATTGACAAATAATTCCTATAATACCTATAAATATTTTTAATAATATATTGATAGTCGTCAACTTTACTGATGACTTTTTTTAATTCAGCTTTTCTATCCACACCACTTATAATATCCTCATATAAATCAAAATAATATGTAGGATATAACATTCTTGCCAAAAACAATAAACACTCTTCTGACCCTAAATTACCATACTGCATAAACTCCATTATTTCCCCTTCAATATTATGCCCAGCAAAAAAACAATGCTTAAAATACTCTGCCATATCCCTAATACGATAATCAACAACCAAATTCAAAGGGTTATATAAATCAAACAAAGTATCCTCTGCCCTAATTCGATCATGACTTATAGTTTTAAAAACCATCAAATTTTTCTTCTCATCACCTAAAACCATATTAACCAATTGAATAGCAGTTTCGCCCATACCAACAAAATAACTAAAAGTATCTCTAATTTCAGGGTGTTTTTGCCCTAACTGACCTATTTCATATTCCAGATAATCAATTTTATCAGCCCACAATATTCCCCAATTAGTTCTTTCAATACTATTATTCCCACTAAAATGCATATTAACAAACGAATATATTTTTTCTAATGTAATCTCACCTTTGTCATAAAAAACACGCATTAAAATATAAGGAACACCATTTATTAAAGTCGCTATCTGTTTATCCCTATTTAAAATAATTTGATGAACATAAATACCATGTCTCAATGCCTGCACATGTAAGTCATAAATACTTTGAAGTATTGTAACATCACCCTTATATGGTACTAAAGCATAATGATAATTTTCATAATCAAAATAAAACATTTTTTTATTTTGATGAATATCACAATTAATTATATTATAAAAATAATTTAAAGCATTCTTCATGATATTCACCTCATCTCTAATATTCAAATACATCCATACTATTTAACTTTATGAAATAAATAAAAGTAAAATGATAAAATATCAAATTTATAAATTATTTGGGTAATTCATTTACACCCTTTTACGCGCCCCAGCATATGTTATATTGAGAATAAATGAAGGGGTGGATTATATGTGTAATAACAATAACAATTCAAATGAATGTAGATGCATTTCTGAAATCTTAACAGTTATCAACATTTTACAAGATAATGCAGAATGTAATGATGCATGTTTAGATACATGCGATCGTGGTTTCTTAGGATGTTCAGTATCTACATTAGGTTGTAACACAAGACCAGTAGTATTATATACTTGCTGCGGAAATGGTACACCATGGTCAATGCCAACAACTAAAGAAGACGTTGTTTGTGGTACACCAGGTGTAACATGCTCAAACGTATTTAGAGTAGAAAAAGTAGATGGATGCTGTGCTACCTTTAGAGTACTTGCTCCAAATCCTGACACTACAGAAGTTGACACTATACCATATGTTGCAACAAATAGTTTCTTTACAATGAATCTAAATTGTGTTTGTGCATTAAGATGTTTACAAGACACACACGTAGAATGTGTATAATATAACTAGAGAAAAGACTCATAAGAAAAATGAGTCTTTTTATTTGTGCTTGATATCCACAATATCAGAAATTGGAATTAATTCATTATCAATAGTAATCAAATGATTAGCGTTTTTACCAATAATACGTTTAGTAACCACACCATTTTTTAAAGTTATTTCAACATCTGCCTTATATACATATCTAGAAGAACTAAATATACCATTAATCTTTTGGTTTATGTTTTTTTCCACAGCATTATTGGCCAAGCGCCTATTAGACAATTCATTATCTCCACCATTATTATCATTCAAAACTGGTTCTTTGCTAGAATAAAATACATTTTTATTATTACCAATCTCCTTACTTACTGGATTAGCAAACACTTTAGGTATTTTATTTCCCATAACTCTCACCTCTCTAATTCAATTATATGTTTATAATCTAATCATTTGCCAATAATTTATTTATTTTTATTCCCAAATAATATCCCATCACAATATAAAATATATTTTTAAACAATAATATAGGATTACCAAATAATTCACTAACAAAATCCTTACCATCATATACCATTAAAAACATAATAAATACAGAAGAAATCATAAAACCAATAATCGCAGAATAAGTAATTTCCTTATGATAACTAAGCAAAAAGGTAATGATTTTAGCCAATATAAATATCCCTATAATTACGCCTGAAAAAAATACCAATCCAAAACACCAATAACTAGGGTTCAAAATATTTTCATAAAAAGATAACAACATTTCATAACACCCTAAAGACATAAAAATAGCAGTACCACTAATCCCAGGGACTATAGAAGAAAATGCTTCCAACAAACCAATAACAAAAAATATACAAATATTAGAAAACGACAAAGTAATATTAGTTCCACTATTGCCTGCCCCAATACCAAAACTTCCGGCCCCAAGTTTAGTTAAAAAGTAAGAAAATGTAAACGCAAAAATAAATACACCTAAATACCTTAATCCAACACTATAACTTATTTTTTTATTTCGAAATTCCTTAACAATCTCAGGTAAACCGCTAAGAATTAAACCGACAAAAAGTAACATAGTCGTAAAATAAAACTCATCTAATAGCCACTTTACACCTTTACTAAATATACTAATACCAAAAAAAACGCCAATAACTAAACTAATAATAAACAAAAAATCAGACCACTTCATATCTCGAATTTTAGAAATAATTCGTAACGCCCTTTCATACACCCCCATCGAAATAGCCAACATACTACCACTTACACCTGGAATAATTTTTCCAATACCAATTATAAATCCCTTTAAAATATTTTTTATCATACTAAAACATATAACAAACCATACAAAAAAATGATTAAACTAATATAAATTAACATAGTTTAATCATTTCTAAATAAAATACATATTATTTTTCATCAAAATAGTCAATTTTAATACTTTTTCTAACAGATGCCATAACCTCTTTAGCCTTAACACGAGCATCATTAGTACCTTCAAGTAAAATCTTATCCACAAGTTCAGGATGAGACTCATAATATGCCCTTTTTTCCTGAATCGGTTTTAAAAATTCCATCATATTTCTAATAAGTTCTTTCTTACATGCTACACAACCACGTTCACCCTTTTTACACTCACTGCAAATATTATCTAAATTCTTACTACTAATAAGTTTATGATAATAATAAACCATACAAACATCAGGATTAGCAGGATCATCTTTCTTAATCTTATCAGGATCTGTTACCGCTCCCATAATTTTTTTAGAAACAATATCCTCATCGTCTGCAAGAAATATCCCATTTCCTAAACTTTTTCCCATCTTCTCATTACCATCTAACCCTTTTATTCTAGGAGTAGGTGATAATAAAGGTTCTGGTTCAATCAAAGTTTCCCCATAAATAGAATTAAACTTACGAACAATTTCACGGCATTGCTCAATTAATGGTAATTGATCTTCACCAACAGGAACTAACTGTCCACTAAAGGCCGTAATATCGGCTGCCTGACTTACTGGATAACCCACAAATCCATATGTAACACTTTCACCATCATTCCCAAATAAAGCTTTCTTTTGGGCTATTTCCGCTTTAACAGTTGGATTACGATACAATCTAGACATAGTAACTAGATTTGAATATATAACAGTAAGTTCAGCAATCTCTGGTATCATCGATTGTACAAACAAATGCACTCTACTAGGGTCTATTCCAATAGACAGTAAATCAATAGTAATTTCACGGACATTCATTCTTACCTTATCAGGATTATCAAAATTATCAGTCAAAGCCTGAATATCTGCAACCTCCAAATAAAAATCATAATCATTTTGAAGTCGAAGCCAATTTTGAGCCGCTCCAAAATAATGCCCTAAATGTAATTTCCCAGTAGGTCTAAGACCAGTCAAAATCGTCTTTTTCATCAAAATCATCCTTCCTCATTTAAAATTATAACACAATTATCATCACTTACAACTTTATAATCAATTATCTAATAAAAACCTCTAACATTTTTCTTTAAAATATAAAGATATAAGGCCACTAAAAATTCATCCGCAAACACAGGTAAAAATAAAAGCACATCACGTATTTTATCATTACAAATTGCTTCATAAAAAAGTCTAACTACTTGTCTTAATTCAACCAGTCCCTTAAAATCTCCAGTCTTAACCTTCTCTGCCACTATTTCTGGGCTTATAGAAATAGTTTTAGAAAGTTCAGTTAATAACCCTTTATTATACGTTCTAATATTATAAATAATATCAGAAGGAAAATTAAAACATTCCCCAGCCTTTTCCACCAACCTATTAAAATGTTTATAAGAAACTTTATCTTTAATAATAGATTTAAATAAAGATGTAGATACAATTTTAGATAAGATTCCTTCAGGCGTACCATCTAAAATAGAATAAACTTTGTCCTCAAACAAAGAACCATACTTATTATAATTTGAAACCAAATTATTCTTCTTAAAAGTAAATAAATTACCATCTAACTTACCAAACACCTTCATTGCATCATTATATCCATAACGAAGTGCTTCACGAGACTTCTCCTTATCAAATACCAAAAATGATACAATTTTATTACGTGGAGAAATCATAGTAACCGGCACATCTACCTTAGTAGGTCTTTTAAAACCAACAGCGCGTAAATCAACTGCAATAATTTCTTCTGCACCTAAACTAACGGCTAAATTAATAGGTAAATTATCATAATAACCTCCATCAATATATAAATCATCCCCTATTTTTTGTGGTTTAAATGCTGGGTAACAAGAAGCAGATGCCATTACATAATCCTTAACAGTATCAGCAGATAAATCCTTTTTAGTCATAAATAATGGCTCATTTTTAGATAAATTATAAGTTACTAATCCATAATCAATATTAGAAGCAAAAAACTTTCTAGGATTATAGTACTTATCAAATAATAATCTTAATTTACTAACATCCATACCACCTTCGGTAATAAACGCTTTAACATACAATTTATATATTGAAGTAAGTGCTGGATTATCACAAACAGGAAAAGAATTTTCATCATAAACTCTTGAAAACGAAATAGAACGCCAAAGTTTAACTGCACTATAATAATCATTTTGAACTAGCAAAACACCATTTAATGCTCCCACCGAAGTTCCAGTTATAATATTAGGTTTTTTACCTAACTTTTTTAAAGCCTTATAAACTCCAATTTCATAAGCCCCCTTAGAGCCACCACCAGATAAAACTAACCCTAACTTTACCTTCCCATTTGCAACATATTTACTCATCGTCTGCCTCCCTTTATCCATTACTTAATATAAACACCAAATAATAAATCATCATTAAACTCAAGTTCTGTGTTTTCTAAAACTTGTCTAACCCCTTTATCATGATAATAATATATACTATTATTGTTTAAGAAATAAATGTAATCATCTAAATATATGACACTATTCATATCAGAAGTCGTAAATAAATACGTTATCATCTTTTTATTTTGTACATCAGCACGATAAACATCAAATAAATTATCATTTTGTTTTTTATAAAAATAACAATATCCAACCTTGTTACCAAGACAATCTGCTTTAACAAAGCCATTTGGAACATTCGAGTGATATCTATCAAATTTCTTACCTGAAACCGCTTCGTTTAAAGTCATATTACCCCATTGACCATCGTAATACTTTAAGTTATTTTTATCTGAAACCTTCTCCACAGTTTCATGTTTTAAATTAATTTTATATTGAGTTTCAGAATCCTTATCGAAGAAATAAATTTCATCATTTAAAGCCCCCTGAACAACAATATCGAATGATAAATCATCATAACTGCGTATTTTGCTAACTTTACCATTAATTATATTAACAACATAAAAGTTTTTAAAACTATATTGTTCATTATAATCAGCAACAATATAATATTTATCACTGAAAATCTTAACAGACTTTTTATAAACATCATTATCAAATAATTTTACATTAGATTGCTTATTATTATATAAAGATAATCCCTTATAATTTTCTGCTGCTATATAATGATTTTCCACAATATTATCATCATATAAAGTTATAGTATTAGATAACTTATGCGAAGAAGCACTGTCATTATAATCATTAACATCATACCCATATTTTTTTAGCGACTTTACAAAACCAGACAAAACCTTTTTCTTATCATTAGATAAATCACGATAAAACTTCATTTCCAATAATTCAGATTTATTCTTTTTATCTTGTAAATCTATACACATAATATCAGTAAGTATCTTATTCCCCTTAAAAACAGGCATAATACAATACATATTAGATATCTTCTCATATTTTATTGTATTTATAATTTTCTCTGCCTTATTATAATTTGTAGGTATTTGAAAATTCATTTTAAACTTTTCATGAGACAGTTCAAAATAATAAGAATCTGAACCATATAAAGAGTTCGTTTTCAAAATTTCCTTCACCTTAAAATTCCCACTAGAATAACTAACCTCATGGCCCTTATCAAATAAATGAATAAAAAATTTAAGGCCAAAAAGTACAGCCAATAAAATAAGCAGAGTTTTAAACAAATACTTCATAAAGCAAACCTCCTATATTAATTATATATAATAAGTATCTTTTTTTCAAGAAAAAGCCCTATCAAAAAAGAATAAAGCAACTCTTTATTCTTCTCCGTTTTCTGATATAGATTTAAGTTCATTATTTAATTTAATAACATCCTCATTAGGAACTCCATTTTCAAGTTCTCTTTTTTTCTGCATCATATATTTAGATAAAACTGTTTCCACTTCTTTTAATGCACCGCGAGATAAATTAGATAAAATAACAGTTTCTTTAACAGTATCAATTATTGCTCTACCCCAAATAAGTCCCATTTTTATCGAAAAATCATTAAACATATCAGGTGTTATTGTGTAATAGAAATGTCCAAAAACAAGTCTTTTTTGTGCAACAATTAAACGTTTATTAGTTATTACTAATACATGTGTACTAATCATATCCCAAGCACTAACGCCCTTTTGTGCTGCAAAAGCATATAAAATTTCCTCATCATCATTTATATATCTTTCTGCAATTTTACAATGAGCCTTAAGGCGCCATACAACCGTTCCTGGATGTCTATTTATAAATTCACTAGCCTTTTGATATACTATATTTTTCATCATATTACCTACTTTCCACAACATTGCTTATACTTTTTACCAGAGCCACATGGGCACTTATCATTACGACCAACCTTTTGAATTCTCTTTGGTTGTCTTTTTTTCAATTTATTAGGATCTTCCACTGCATTACCTTTAATTACTTGTTCTCTTTCAGTATTTTGTCTTACTTCAGCATGTAATAAAAATCTAGTAACATCGGTATCAATAGTATCTAATAAATTATCAAACATTTCGTAACCTTCAGCAGTATAAGCTCGAAGTGGATTTTCTTGTGCATAACCTCTAAGACCAATACCTTCACGTAATAAACTCATTTCATTAATATGATCCATCCAGTGAGTATCTATTACTTTAAGTGTAACTGCCTTTTCAAATTCATCGCGAATTTCAGTAGGAATTTCAGAAGTTCTCTTATCGTATTCCTTAACAACCTCATTATAAATAGTCTCAGTTAAATTATCAGCATCTAATTCCTCTAATTCTCTCACTTCAAGTGAATCTGATAATAAATTTTCATTAACTGATTCTAAAATTTCACTTACATCTAAACCAGTTAATGTCCCTTCTGGTCCCAGATGGTCCTTAACAGAAACCTCAATGTGGTCATAAAAACTCTTTAAAACATCATCGTGAATAGAATCACTATCTAAAATTTTATTACGTCTATCATAAATAATACCACGTTGATTATTTAAAACATCATCATATTCAAGTAAATTCTTACGTGTATCAAAGTTATTACCCTCAACACGTTTTTGTGCAGATTCAATAGATCTAGATAAAGATTTACTTCTTATATTCATTTCTCCATCAAAACCAAGTCTTTGAAGCATTGCTTTCGCACTATCAGTCCCAAAACGAACCATAAGTTCATCTTCAAAAGAAACATAGAATTGAGTCATTCCAGGGTCACCTTGACGCCCAGAACGTCCTCTTAATTGGTTATCAATACGCCTAGATTCATGTCTTTCAGTTCCAAGAACACATAATCCACCAAGTTCCTTAACGCCTTCACCTAATTTAATATCTGTACCACGTCCAGCCATATTAGTTGCAATTGTAACTGCGCCCTTTTGACCTGCTTTTGCAATAATTTCAGCCTCACGTGCATTATTCTTCGCATTTAAAACCTCATGAGGAATACGTTCCTTAGTAAGCATGCTACTAATAAGTTCACTATTTTCAACCGCAATTGTACCCACTAAAACAGGTTGACCAAGTTCATGTCTTCTTTTTATTTCTTTAACAATAGCCTTATATTTACCTGAAGATACAGCAAATATTAAATCTCCTAAATCCTCACGAATAACAGGTTTATTAGTAGGAATAGTAATTACATACATATTATAAATATCTCTAAATTCTTCTTCTTCTGTTTTTGCAGTTCCTGTCATACCAGCAAGTTTATTATACATTCTAAATAAATTTTGGAATGTAATAGTTGCTAAAGTCTTAGTTTCTTCATTAATCTGAACACCTTCTTTAGCCTCAATCGCTTGATGTAACCCTTCAGAAAAACTACGACCAGGCATAAGTCTACCTGTAAATTGGTCAACAATCACAACTTGGCCATCTTGAACAACATAATCAAAATCACGTTTCATACTATAATTAGCCCTTAAAGCCTGATTAATAAAATGAACTAAAGAAGTATGTTCAAGGTCATATAAATTTTTTAAATTAAAATAACTTTCAGCACTCTTCATTCCAGTAGCATCTAAAGATACTTGTTTAGTTTTTTCGTCATATATATATCCGTCATTTTCTTTTAAACCCTTAACAAATTTATCTGCCTGAATATATAAATTGGCAGATTTCATAGAACCACCAGAAATAATAAGTGGTGTTCTGGCCTCATCAATTAAAACAGAATCAACCTCATCTATAATAACAAAATTAAGCGGTCTTTGAACACGGTCCTCTGACTTAACAACCATGTTATCACGTAAATAATCAAAACCTATTTCATTATTAGTTGAATACATGATATCGCAGTTATAAACATCTCTTTTTTCTTTAGCATTAAATTCACGGTAATTAACACCAACAGTTAAACCTAAAAATTCATAGATTTGTCCCATCCATCCAGCATCACGTCCCGCTAAATATTCATTAACAGTTATGATGTGAACACCATCACCAGTTAATGCATTTGCATACGCAGGTAAAACAGAAGTTAAAGTTTTTCCTTCACCAGTCTTCATTTCGGCAATATTACCATAATGAATAGCAAGACCGCCTATTAACTGTACATAAAATGGTTTTTGTTCTAAAACCCTCCATGCTGCCTCTCTAGCAACCGCAAAAGCCTCAACTAAAATATCCTCTAAAGTTTCACCATTTGCTAATCTTTCTTTAAATTCTTTTGTTTTATTTTTTAATTCATCATCAGATAATTTCCCCATTGACTCATCTAATGATTCTATTTCATTTGCAATCGCTTTAAAACGTTCTAATTCTTTATATTCATGATCAAAAATTTTTTTCAAAAAACTCATATCATCAGGTCCTTTCATATATAACTTAATTTTACCAAAAAACCATTAAAATTAACAGTACTAGAAGAAAAAAAGACTTAAAAGTCTTATTTTTCTTTAATAATTCCGTAGTTACCATCTTTACGCATATAAATAACTTCAACTTCACCATTTTTTGAATTTCTAAAAATAAAGAAAGAATGGTCAATCAAATTCATTTGTAAAATTGCTTCATCTTCACTCATTGGTTTTAGTTCTACTTCTTTACGCTTAACAATTTTAGTCTTATCTTTTTCTTCCTTAGGAATTTCAAAATCTAATACTAATTCAGCATATTTTTCCTTAGTTCCTTTTTTACTCATACGAGTTTTATTTTTTCTTATTTGTCTTTCTAATTTATCTAAAACAAGGTCAATAGCAGCAAATGGATCTTTATGACCCTCTTCAGCACGTAAAATCATCTTTTTAGCAGGAATTGTCACTTCTACAACTTGATTAACACCATCAGGTCTAATAACAACACTAGCCTCTAAATTTTCAGGTTTATCAAAATATTTATCAAGTTTACTAAGTTTGCTTTCGACATAAGATTTAATGTCACTTGTAACCTTAAATTTCTTTCCGTGTATTCTATATTCCATATTATCACTCTCCTAACTACATTATACCACATTAAAAACAAAAATAGTATGAAAAAGTATGTAATATTATGTGACTGTACACATAAAGAATAAAAAGACCACCTTATACTAAGGCAGTCTTAATTTCAACTACGTTTTTAGCCTGAAGTCCTTTGTCAGTTCTAACTAATTCGAACTCAACATATTGACCTTCCACTAGTGTTTTGTAGCCATCTGTAAGTATTGATGAATAATGTACGAAAATATCTTCATGTTCATTATATTCGATGAAACCGAAGCCCTTTTCATTGTTAAACCATTTAACTTTACCTCTCATGCTTACATCTCCCTTCTAATTAAATTCCTTACAACCTTACTATACACCTAAATTGCCCTACTTGTAGCAAATTCTGAAATACAAAATCCGACAAAATTTGCAAAATAGGAAATACCAATGTTGTAGGTAATTTGTATTTTACTATAAAAAGTCCATCTTGTTTCAAAACTTGCGTCAAGGTATCATTTTCGTGCATGAATGATTCAAAGTGTCGCAAGTAATAACACATCGGCTATCATTCACACAGGCTCCACCCATGATTCACACAAAAATACGACACAATATGACAAAAATTGATAACATAGAGGTGCAATTATAGAAAGCAGTTGATTTTATGAAAGAATTATTTGTTGGCACTTCTATTGATATAATAAAAAAACAATGTCCCGAGTATAGTAATATAAAACTAGAAGAGATAAAATATGGATTAGCCAGTTTATATTTAACAATTTCTAAAACAATTGTTATTGGTACTATGGCATATATTTTAGGGATTTTAACAGAATTAATTATTTTTACTATAATATACAACCTACTAAGAATGACATCATTTGGTTTGCATGCGACCAAAAGTTGGATATGTTTATTATCTTCATCAATAATTTTCATGGGATGCCCTTATCTATGTTATATAGTAACCATCCCTATATTGCTCAAATTTATTATTGGAATAGTTGGAGTAATATTAATATTTAAAAACAGTCCTGCTGATACTAAAAAGAAGCCAATTATAAATCCTAAAAGGAGAATGGTTTATAAATTAATATCAACACTGACTGCCACTATATTTGTAATACTATCATTAACTATATCTGATAACTTTTTATCTAATAGTTTTATATTTTCTATCATATTACAAAATATTATGATATCTAAAATAACCTATAAACTATTTGGATTACCTTATGATAATTATAAAAATTATCAATTATAAAATTTAAATAAAAGTAAGAAGGGAGTAAGTACATGTCATTTATAGCAGCAATACTTGCTAATTTAGGTGGTTTATTTGCTAACATAGGAAGCCAAATGTGTGGATTTTGGTGGTATGATGAAGAAGAAACACCAAAAAGTTTAATAAAATAACATACAATCAAATAACAAACGAATAACAAACAAAAAAATGTAGAACGAGTAAATTCTACATTTTTATTTTTAATCTTTGTGTAAACATATCTCTACAAATCTCTTTTTCATTTTCCAAACTAGAATCACCTCTAATTATTTCATCAACTAAGGATAATCCATAACCATGGCCTTTTCCTTTTGTTGTATAACCCTTATTACCAATCTTATCTACGGCAAGATTACCAGAATAATTATTAGATATATCAATACATAAATAACCATCCATATTATATAACTCAACTGTAATAATTTGTTTCTTTAATTTTTCAACTTCCTCAATGGAATTATCTAAAAATACTCCCATTATTTTACAAATATTAAGCATTGTTCCATCATCTAAATTAATCAAATCAGATGTTTTTACATCTCTTGAAATTTCAAGTGCATACTTAATTTTCATTTCTTTCATCTTACATAATTTAGAATAAATAATTGAACGAAGTCCTCCTTCAGGAATCTTTTCTGTTTTCTTAAATATACCTTCATTATCTTTAGATTTATTATCGATAAGTTTATCTATATAATTAATTGTAGTTTTATCTTCTGACTTTATCATATTTCTAATTATTAATAATTGATTTTTATTTTCATGATTAGTAACTCTATATTTATCCATCATAGTTTCATGTTCACGCAAACTAGATAGACTAGTTGCATATTTATTACTTACTTTTCTATAATTTTCTCTTACATTAGAAAGTCTTAAAATAACAAAAACATAAAGAATTATTAAAATAGTATTACAAGTTAAAATCACTATAGGTGGTAAATCAATATATGTCATCACCATAAATAAACTTGCTAAAATAACAGTTATAACAAAATTCAAAACTAAATTATTACTTTTAAGGTTGCCTGCCAATTTATATAATACACCATATATCTTATATGGTATTGGTGTTTTTAAAGATAAAAATGCCAATACAGGTACACCAAGATTAATTACTAACATACCTAATAAATTATGATTTACATTATCAGGGTTTGATTCAATAAATGTAAATGTTATTACAACCAAAATCAATTCACAAATCATAGCAATAAACTCTGATACTACGACTGTTAAGAATGCTTTCTCAACATTTCTAAATAACCAATAACACAATACAAATAGTATTAATATCACTAAAAATATTTTCAAAAATTGTGGCAAATAAAAATTAACTATAGTACTACCTAAAGTGGCTAATATTACACCAAGGTAAATTTTATAATTTTTAAAATCTATTTTAATATTTAATAATTTATGCCAACAATTAACCATAAACATAGCCAATACTGAAGTACCCACTATATACACAATCAAAATTTCTAAATCCATATTATATCAACTCTCCCTCAAATCTTGTAGATACTAGATCTATTTGTTCACCAGTATCAAACATTATAATTTTTTTATTCTTATTAAACCTAACCACTCTTTTTCTATTAACTACACATGCCCTATGTGTTTTTATAAAAGATGGATTAAGTGATTTCGTTATTTCATTTAAACTTTTATTCAATGTAAATTCTGCATAATCAGTTTTAATTATACATTTTCTCTCCATACTTTCTTTAACAATATATAAAATATCGTCTAAAGCAATTGTATATATTGTTCCGCAATCTTTAACTCTAAGCATTTTTCTTACCTTTAACATTTGTAATGCCTTATCTATAGCCAATGATAATTTAATATCAGTATTATCAAATTTATTAATAAATGTTAAAAATGAAAGTTGATTTTTAGAAACTGAATCGCTAAGTTCTTGATGCCCTGTTAAAAATATAATTACACTGTCCACATCTTCCTTTCTTATCATTCGAGCAATATCCACACCAGAACCATTTGGAAGTTCAATATCCAGTATATATACTTTAAAAGACTCATTATTATTTACCATATTTATAATATTTTGATTATAATCATCAAATTCATGAATATGATATTCAAAATCATTTTTCATCATATAACTAGTGATAATAGAGGCAATCTTATGCCTATAACCTTGGTTATCTTCACAAATAATAAAATTTATCATAAATCTTACCTTCTTTTGTTTATTTGTATACCCTTACGACCTTTTAAATATAACATATTTTATTGCCAATTACTACCATTTTTTGACAATTTTTTCATTTTGCATATTATTTTTGTATAAATAAAAAAACAAAGAACGAATTATCTTTGTTTTCCCTCACTTTTTTCTTTCGCATCATCTAACCAATTAGTGCCTTTATCCATAACATAAGCACCTAAATCTGTACTCTTATCCCATAGCCACTCACCAGCATCTGATAATTTCTCTTTAGCCTTTTCCTTATACTCTGGTATATAACTTTCAATATAACTATCCAAAGTTCCTAAAGAATTTTTTGCCATTTCTACTGTACTATCAGAAACATCATTAATTGTATATCCATTAATTTCTTCACCATTAAACAAGAAATTAAAAATAGTATCAAAATTATCCATTGCTTGTTCTTTAGTTTTCTGATAAGACTCAGTCTGCTTAACTTCATCCGTTGCATTTGCAAGTTCAGAAGCACTATCAGTCATAATAGTAATTGCCGCTTCTACAGCATTAGATCCTTCAACTTTATCATATTCTTTTTCAACAAAATTTTTCTCTTCTGTACTTACTGCTACATCATCAACACTTTGTTCATTAGTAATATTTTCCTCATTGCTATTTTTGGTTTCATTTACACCACATCCAACCAAAGTAAAAGATAAACCTCCAGCAAGTAACATCATAACCATCTTCTTTGACAAATTTAGATTTCTAGTCATATTTCCACCTCTTGATATATTATACCATTTAATAAAAAAATTAACAAAATTTATATAATTCGTACAAATATATGGATAATAAAATAATATCGAAAGTTACTGGCTTAACAATAAAAGAGATAGAAAGTTTAAAATAGCTTTCTATCTTTTTCTTTACACATTTTTAAAATTTTACGTTTTTTGGCAATTATAAACTTTAATTTTTGATTACATTACCTTTAACCCTTAAAATAAAACTTAATTTATAACGTAAAACTTCGTTAAATATTTTATAAAGACATTTAAACGCCGCCTATTTCTCCTTTTTTTCTAAGTAAAACCTTTCTTAGAAAATCTATCGGTATTACCAAAGCCGCTAAACCTACCATAACTTCAAATTCAAATAAACTAAGGCCATAAGTTCTAAACATATCACCACCATAATAAATAAGATAAATTTGAACTATCAAAATAAAAGCAATTACCAATATGAAAATTTTATTTTTAGTAAGATGCGCTAATAAATTTAACCTATGAGTTCTTGCATTAAAACAATTAAAAATACTAATAAAAATAAATAATCCAAAGAAGGCAGTCATCAAATCATTAGTGTTTTCATTTCCAAATATACTGTGGATAAATGGGCTTTTCAAAAATATTACACATAGTAAAGCCGAAAATACACCAGTAATAAAAATTTCTTGTTTCATATAATCATTAATAATCATTTCATTCTTATTTTTAGGTTTTTCATTCATATATTCTTTAAGTGCAGGTTCAAAAGAGAATGCAATACCTGCTAAAGTATCCATAACCATATTTATCCAAAGCATCTGAATAACAGTAACTGGAGTATCCACACCAATAAATGGACCAATTATAGAAATACTAACCGCACATAAATTAACTGTTAACTGAAATACAATAAACTTACGAATACTCTTAAATATTGTTCTACCATATAAAACAGCATTAGAAATAGATAATAAATTATCATCTAAAATAACTATATCGCTAGCCTCTTTTGCCACTTCAGTTCCAGATCCCATCGCAAAACCAACATCGGCTTTTTTTAGTGCTGGCGCATCATTAACACCATCACCAGTCATTCCAACTACTAATCCCGATTCCTGAGCAAGTTTAACTAATTTACTTTTATCTTGGGGTAGTGAACGCGCAATAATCTTAAGATTAGGAAGCAATTTTTTAATTTCCTCATCTGATTTTTTAGATAATTCATCACTAGTTAAAACAATATCATCTTCACTTGTAATAAGACCAACTTCCTTACCTATAGCATATGCAGTCTTCACATTATCACCAGTAATCATAACCGTATTAATATGCGCACTTCGTATTAAAGATAAGCCTTCAACCGCCTCAGGTCTAACCTCATCTTTTATATAAACAAGACCTATAAAAGTAAGTCTACTAAGTCTATCCTTAACTGGAGTAGTTGCTAACGCAAGAACCCGAACACCTTTAGAAGTAGCCTCCTCAATTTGTTTATATAACTTTTCCTTGTGGAAAAAACCACTTTTCTTCTCACCATCATAATAATGAGAACACTTTTCCACAATAATTTCAGGGGCGCCTTTTACTAAGTGAAAAATATCACCATTTTGCCTAATACTAGACATTGAATACTTAGTATCACTAGAAAAAGGGAGACTATCAATAACATCATAACTAATACTCTTTTGCTCAAAAAAATCAAGTAATGCTCTATCTGTAATATTTCCCCCAATTGCCTTACCATCATTACCATAACTACTCGCATTATTTCCAACCAAAGAAAGTCTAACTTTATTATAAAAATATTTATCTTGTAATAATTCAGATTCATCACGATAAACCTTACCATTAGGACTTACAACACCAATAACCTCTAACTTACCTTTAGTAATAGTCCCAGTTTTATCAGTAAATAAAATATTAATATTTCCAGCAGTTTCAATTCCCATAAGTTTTCTAACTAAAACATTGCTCTTAAGCATTCTTTTCATATTCGAAGATAACACTAAAGTAATCATCATAGGAAGACCCTCTGGAACTGCTACAACTATAATTGTAACACTTAAAGTAAGAGCATGTAATAAATAACCAAACATTACATGAAAATTAGTAACAGTATCCTTTATTAAAGAAATATTAAAATTATTATCTATAATAATTACTGAAAATAGATAAGAAACTGTTACTAAAATTGCTCCTATATAACCCATTTTACTAATCTGTTTAGCCAAATGAGTTAAACGTAATTTCAATGGACTATCAGGTTTCTTCTCATTAACCTCTTTCGCAAGAGTACCATAAAAAGTACTATCTCCAACCTTTTCCACAAGCATTAACGCATCACCAGAATACACAACAGAAGAGCGATAAACAGGGCTATTAGTTTTTTTCTCAATTTCCTTCATTTCTCCATTTAAATTAGACTCATTAACCTGTAATTTACCTTTTATTATCTTTCCATCTGCAGGAATTTGATCACCAGTTTGTAAACTAATCACATCACCTACTACAATCTCATTAATTTCCACCTCTGACAAAATATTATTTCGCAATGCCTTACTCTTAATTTTAGAAGCATCTTCTTGAAGTTTGTCAAAAGCCTTCTCACTTCCATATTCAGAAAGTGAAGAAATAAAAGAGGCTAAAAAAATAGCAATTACAATTCCAATAGTCTCATACCAATCAAAATCTTGAAATAAAAATAAAGTCTTAACTGCTAAAGCAATTAACAAAATTTTAATAATTGGATCACCAAGTGCTGAAAATAAATGTTTGATAAAACTATCCCTAGCCTGTGCTTTAATTTCATTTGTTCCATGTTCTTTTCTACTTATATTTACTTCTTCATCAGTTAAACCTGTCTTCATAGGCACCTCCTACAAAAACATATTAATCAAAACTTATTTATATCACATAAACAAATCGACAATTAAAAACAAAAAAATGGCTATATTAAACCATTTTCTTTAAGTAAATTATAAATACATGAATAACTACGCTTATTATAAAACTTACAAAACTTTCTAATACTAACATTACTTTTTTTATAAAGTGTTATTATTTTTTGCTTTTCTTCTTCACTCATTACATTTGCAGGAACTCTATTTTTATTACCATGTTCAAGACGGATTTCGCCATTCAAAACTTCTTTTTTTAACTTTAGAATATACTTAGGATGATATCCCGTAATAGCCGCTATCTCATTATACGTTAAAAATGTTTTGTTATTAAGTTTATCTTTTATCAACTTTACTGCTTCCTTTTTATTAGACATAATATCCATCTCCTGCATATATATTCAGTCCCATTATACCACTGACTTACCCACTCGTGTCAATATTTTAACAAAAAAAGCGAAATTTTTACTTCGCTTTTTGCTCTTTTTTAGCCTTTGACATATTTGTCACAAAAGTAAGTCCATTAAATACCACCATAATAAGTACTAAAATAGTAATATCTTTAATAAGAAATGAACTATTAATATTAACAAAAGATTCCCTTAATAAATCAACAGAATAAGTCATAGGCATAAATGGATAAATTGCTTGATAAACACTAGGTTCAGTTTGAATTGGGAAAGTTCCCCCGCAGGCTGCTAATTGCATAACTAAAAATACAAGTGCCAAAAACTTACCAATATCTTGAAAATTAAAGAATAAAAACATTATAATAGCCAAAAAAGCCTCCGAAATCAATATACATGAACCATAATAAACAAATCCATTAGTTACTTCAAAGCCTAAAGTAACCTGTAAAATAAAGGCAAGTAAAATCGCTTGAATAATACCAATTACATTATATATCACTAATCGTTTTCCACGATTTTCACTATTACGTCCTAGAATTTTAAACCTATGATCTGGATCATAATAAAGACCCATTAAAATCAAAATTCCACCAACCCATAAAGATAAAGACATAAAGTATGGTGAGAAAAAAGTTCCATAATCTTTTACTTCACCATAATTTTCCTCTTTTATCTTAACAGGATCCTTAGCATAATCAGAAAGTCCATCTAATACCTCAGTCTGTTTACCAATAGAATCACTTTTATCATCTATTATATTTTTAGCATCATTAACCCCATTATTTAAAGTATTAGTACCAATTGCCAAAGTGCCAGCACCTTTATCTGCACTATTCAGACCATTATTGATTAATTTAGAATTAGTATTTAACATAGATAAACCATTATTAATATCAGAAATACCTTTATAAACCTTATCAGAATTACTTTTTAATTCAAATAATCCAGCCTCTAATAAATCGATACCACCTTTTAATTCATTAACACTAGAAACTTGACCATTCATCAAATTAATACCATCATTTACTAATTTATTCCCACTAACAAGAGTATTTAAACCACCCTTTAATTGTCCCAAACCACTAACTCCACTAGAATTATCAGTATAATTTTTAGCGATTTGATAAGCAGTTAATAAATTTGTATCAGTAATACCAGGATTACTTTCAACATATTGTATTAATTTACTATAAGCAATATTAGTATTATCAATCATGAGATTACTATTATTTTGGTAACTTTCTAAACCACTAGTAAAATTATCACTACCAGTTTTTAGTTCACCAACTTTAGAAACTAAAGACCCAATACCATCTGTTTTAGTTTTTAAAGTATTAGCACCATCATATACCTTATCAATTCCAGCATTAAACTTCTTATAAGAATCATTTAAAGTACTCGCTCCACTAAATAACTTTTCAACACCATTATTAAAATCTCTATAATTTGTAGATAATTTATTAATACCATTTTTTAATTCCAATGCCCCATTATTTAAAGTATTAGTACCATCAGAAAGCGTTCCAAACGCATCACTAATCTGTTTTGTCTGATTCGGAACATCCTGTAAATTATTAGTTAATTTACTTACAATTTCCTTATTTACCTCAGAAGTAAGTTCACTTTCAATTTCCTTAACCGCAGTCCCAATAATTTGTGAAGCCAAATAACTAGTTTTAGTATTAGGCATATAAGTAATTGTTGTTTGTTGTCTATCACTACTAGCAGCACTTTCTAAATTACTAGTAAAATCTTTTGGTATCTTAATCACAGCATAATAATCTTTATCAATTAAACCCTTTTCTGCTTCTTCTTCACTAACAACTTGAAAATCAAAAACATCTTTATCCTTCAGAGTTTCAACAAGTTCACTACCTTTGCAATTTTCTGAACATTCATCCAAATTCACCAAGGCAACTGGGATATTATCTAAAGAATTATATGGATCCCAAAATCCCTTTAAATAAAATAAACTATAAACAAGTGGTAAAATAATAATTCCTAAAATAACCATTAACTTCATTTTATTACTATCACGTTTAATTTTTTGCATACATCTCTCCCCCTAAATAAATAATCCATTTTCTAAAATATTCATAATTCTTTCAGTTGCTAATTTCTTATCAAGTGGCTTATCCCACTCAAACATTAAAGCAACATAAATTTTATATATAACAAATGCAACTACATCTGTATCACACGGTTTTATATGACCTTCTTCAATTGCAAATTCCAATTTTTTCTTAATTTCATTTTGAAATGTTTGATTTAAAATTTCTTCACATTCATCAGCAATTCTAAGTCTTTTATGGACATTAGAAAATTCACTTAATAATTTAGAATTTGTACGATACTCAATAAGCATCATAATATTTTCATGAATTTTTTGTGTAAAAGAAATATCTTTTTTATCTATCTCTTCTGTCATAAATTTCATTTTATTAAGTTCCTCATATAAGAAATATTTTATCAAGTCATCTTTGTCTTTAAAATATGTGTAAATAGTTCTTTTAGTTACTCCAGATACTCTAGCAATTTCATCCATACTTACCTTTCGATAACCAAGTTCACTGAATAACTTCCTTGCAGTATCAATAACTTGTTCTCTCTTACTCATATACACACCTCACAAAGTATACTAATTCGGTAAAAAAGTATACTAACATAGTATATGCCTTTTAAACAAAAAAGTCAACAAAAAACAACAAAAAAAGCATAAACATGTGCCTATGCTATTTTGTTTCGAATAAACCTTTATAATACTTCCAAGCAAGCACTCTTAACGCTGCCTTATCCACAACTTTTTCATCTAATGTCCCATTTTTAACAGCATTTACAATTTTATCAATACTACCTGTTGAATCAGTAAGGATTAATAAATCATTTCCAGCAAGTAACGCTTTAACAATTGCATCATCACCAGTTATTGCTTTCATAGATAAATCGTCTGTCATAGCAATACCACTAAATCCAACATTGTTTCTAAGTAAATTATGGACACTTGCTGATAAAGATGCAGGATTACTAGAATCAACATTTTTTACTATATTATGACTAAATAAAACTGCTTCAGCACCCGCTTTAGTCCCAGAAATAAATGGTACTAAATTAGTACTAATTATATCATCATAAGATGTATCATCAGTAACTTGACCTTGATGAGTATCTTTATTGTTTCCATAACCAGGGAAATGTTTTAATGTATAAGAAACACCAGTACCTTTACTTGCTTCAATAACAGTTTCTGCATACTTAGCAGTTTTTTCTGCATCTTCTCCCAAAGTACGTTGATATATATATGCATTAGGATCAGTAGCAACATCAACAACTGGCGCTAAATTAAGATTAATTCCTAAATCATGTAATATTTTACTTTTATCAATAGTATCAACCTTAATAGCATTAAGTCCCCCAGCCTTATATAACTCTTGCGGAGATTTAAATCCATTAGGTACTAAATTTTTATTAGTTCCAACTCTAACAACTTTACCACCCTCTTCATCGACTGCAATTAATAATGGTATTTTTGAGGCATTCTGTAAAGATTTTATTTTATTAGTGACCTGTCTAGCAGTTTTTCCATCAAAATCACGTTTATAAAGAATATAACCACTATAAGGTTTTTCCTTAAGTAATTCTGCCTGACCACTATCTGGCGCTGCTACCAATAAAACTTGACCTGCTTTTTCTTCTAAAGTCATTTTATCCAAAAGTTTAGCAGCCTGTTTATAAAATACACTAAATGCACTTTTATCTTCCATCATCACATCAATATCACTATCATCTAGTTTTGCACACTCAACTACAGATGCCTTCTGCATTTCAGTATCCCCATCAATATCACCTGTATAGCTCAATGTTAAATAGTCCCCAACATTAAGTACCTCTTCACTATCGAAATCATTAAAAGTATAAATAACATTATTTCTATCCTGAACAGTTAATGCATCATCAGAAACAGCCAAAACAGTTGCAGTCATTTCACTTGTTTCAATCTCTATTTGCTCAGATTTATTTTTATTATTAACAACCATCCAAATTATTAAAACTAAAACAATAATGAAACTAATTATCCCAATTAAAATTTTCTTCATTCTACTTCCTCCTTGCTTAATAATATGATGTAAAGAAAATTATATGAATATTAAAAAAGAAAGAAAATTAATTTCTCTCTTCAACAAATAATTAATAAACCTGAAAAACATCTTTTAATTCTAATTTTGAGGCATTTATTTTTATATGCATTGAAATTGTTGGTTTTAATTGCCTTACATTATTAATATCAAACTCAATCATATTATTATCCAAAAATTTTGCGGATTTTACATTAACAAAAAATAATTTATTAAATTTAATTCTACTAGGTACATTGGTTCCCCTAGCATTAACAATTTCCACAAATTCATTTTCTAACGAAACCTGATATTCACTACCGCCAACGTTTTTAGCACCCATCTTATCTAAAACCTTAGAAAAAAGCACAGGTGTAAATATTTTAGTATGATTTCGCCCAGATGTCCTAATTTCACTATTTTCTGTAGTTATTATTTTTTTTCCATTAGGAAGTGAAATGTTTACACAATCAGGAGTTAATACAACCAATTTATTATCACAAGTAGAAGAAACAAGCAAATCAATACCATGCCTATTGAAATACTCTAAAATTGATAAAACTTTAGTTTCTTCATCAAATTTACTATAATTATGTCCTATCTGCTCAATAACATTAGTTTCGTTATTAAATTTATTAATCAACGGAATATACTCAGGAGTTTCCTTTTTAAACTTATCAGATATTAATAATTTGCCATTTTCATCATATAATCCTTTAATATCATATTCCCCTGCCTTAGCATTTCTTTCCTTTAACTCTAATCTTATTTTATTATCCTTTATTATTATTTCTGCATCACCATTTGCTGGATTACCATATTGAAAAAGAAATATATCAGGATTCTTAGGGTTATAATATAAATACCTAGCAGCTGAAAAAGTTTGATAACCAGAATTTAAATAATTTCTACACTCAATAGGAACACTGTTTAATGGTGTCTTATCAAAATCTAAACATTTATTTAATTTAAAAATTTTAGCAAGTGTCTCTATTAAATTACACTCAGAAAGTATCCCTGGTTGCAATGCTTCATTTTTATTATATTGTTTTTCCAATTCACACCTTCCGCTTTTTAACTTAGAAATCATTCCTATTTGCTCAATATTATTTTCGAAAAAACTATCAAATTCTTCTTCATTACACATTACATCTTTAAAAAAATTATTTAATTTTTTGATATCAGATTCAGAAATTATTAAATCAGAATTATACATATACACTGTTCTAATAAATTCATTTATTGCTTCGCTCTTATTCACATTCATCACTTCCGTCTTCATTAAATAAAGAACTACTATGAACTTTATTTAAAATACTTATATCCTCATTAATTCCAAGTGCTTCAAAAAATATCTTATTAATTCTATTTCTATATTCTATTGGAAACTTAACATTCTCCTGTTTTTTTCCTGCATTCATTTTATAAACCAAATATTTCTGTTCCCTTTCCTGCATTTCAAAAGCAATTTCATTTAATTCATTTTTCAAGTCATCATCAAGCAAATCATAAAAAACAGGTATACTATTAATAATCGTTAATGGACAATTAATACCACCATCATATAATCTCCAATACCAATAAGCAAAAGATGAATTAAGCATACAGTAAACATAATTATACTTATCTCTATCAGACACCCTTATAGTGCGCTTTCCATCTCTAACTAAATTTCTTTTAGCACCTACTGTAAAATATCTACATGTAGTAGGTAAATATATCTCATCACCATCTTTTGAATCTATAAAATTTCCCATTTTTTTATTAGACAATGTCTCCCATTTGTCTAATAAATTTAATAAATCAATATGGCATTTATAATATGATTTCTTTTTAGTATCAACTAATTGGTACCTATCATTAATCAAATTAAATAAATAATCATTATTCAGCATTTTTAAACGTTCATCTGTTTTAAATCTAATTAACGGACTAAATCTAAATCCTTTAATATCTTCCTTATTTTCAACAACAGTTATTGCTGCTCTAACCGAATTACCTTTATTAGTATTAAAAATCCCGTGTTTACGACCATTAAAAATATTGCCAGGAACATTATCAAAAGATACTACGAAACCATTATAATTATTCATTACCTTCCTCAATGAATAAAATTTAGCACTCCCAATATAACTATATGGTGTAATTATAACAGACGATTTACTCTGCTTTAAAATCTTTTCCATAAACGAAGCATATAACTCCTTTGAATCTTTCATTACCATAGTAACATTCCATCGATCAGAAAAATCTGAAATTTTATAATATGGAGGATTAGAAATAACTTTCGAATTTTTTGGCAATTTTACACTCTTATTTAAAAAATCACAATTCTTAACATTTATATTTTTCAAAAATTCTTTCCCATACTTTATTGCAATTGAATACTTACAAATTTCTAGTGCTACTTCATCTATATCGTAAATATATATTTTTTTATTACTTATCAGCTCAATCGCATTATCTCTCCCAATTACATCTAAATAAGTTAAAATTAAATTCCCAACCCCACAGCCTACATCACAAATATTTTCACCATCTAAAGACTTAAGCCAATTAGACATAACAACTGAAACATCTTTAGGAGTATAATACTTTCCAAATTCCTTTTTACTCACTTTATTTACATGTGCCAAACCAATTTCATATAATTCGCCATAATTCTCAACTACAAATAAATCAGATTTAAATTTTTGATTTAAAGTATTAGATAGTATTGTATGCCAAGTATCTTTTAACCCTTTTTGGTCGATATCAAATATATAATTATCTATTGTATAATCTTTTAAATAAAATTTACTCATATCAATACCATCCTTACATCTATATTATATCACAAAATCTATTTTCCCTATAAACAAAAAACAAGTCAAATTTGACTTATTTTAATTAATCATTTTTAGGTCTTATAACATCAATAAGTAAACCTAAACCAATTAGTACTGTAATAATAGATACCAAAGTTCTAACACCAGGAATTAAACTAAATATAAATAATATAAATAAGCCAAACAATCCTAATAATAAAACATGAGCATCTTTACTAAATACTTTTTGCCATATTTTATATCCTAATAAATATGCAGTAAATATAGTAGTTAAATACATAGCAATACCATATAACAATAAAGTAATAATTCCGAGTGGAATTCCAATTATTGTAAAGCAAGCAAACACTGCAACTACTGGAACTATAATTAAGGTAACTAAACCTTTAGTAAACACCTCAATCACTTCTCCAAATTGCATATCTTCAAACTTATTATTAATTTTACTAAATGCTGATGGGAATATTAAACTAATAACAGCAAACACTAAAGATAGACACAAAAATGACCAAATTTTTGCAGAAACTGTTGCAAAAAAGTTTTCATCATTTTCAGTTTGAATAGCATCAGTTTTAATAGTTTTTCCAACTAATGCACCTTTTTGAACATTATAACTACTATCCTCTGGATAAGATAAAGTTCCATTAATTTTTGCATCTTTTAAAATATCAATTTTATTAACATATAATTTCACATTCCCCTTAATATCAGCATCCCTAATAGTAACTTTAGAAGCATAAATACTAATATTACGATCAATTACACCACTAATTTCAACATCAGAAGCAGCAATTATCATATCTCTTGAAATCTTTGCAGTATCTTTAATTGTAACAATATTACCTGCTATAATAGCATCATTATTAATGATCCCATTAACCTCAATAGAATTACCAGCAAGTAAAGCATAATCACTATTACCGCCTTGAACAACTTTATTTCCAGCGCCTATAGAAATACCTTTAATAGTTCCATCAAAACTTACTGACTCACCAGCAGCAGCAACAGACGAATTATAAGTATTTTCCATTACTACATCATTATTTACCTTACTAGTAAAATGTTCTACTTCCTTAGCCTGAACGCTAGGAATCATAAAAAACACAGCCAAAATCATCAAGTATTTTATATACCTTTTCATATCATCACCCTATCTAAATTTTAGCACAACTATATTTTTTTGTAAATATTTCCGACATATTAAGACCATAATAATAACGAGGTGAATTCGTATGGCCATATTATGTTTAAAAATATTTCTTACTAGAATATTAGATGTTTCATTAGGAACATTTAGAACAATAGTCCTAGTAAAAGGTAAAAATATACTAGCAGGTATAATAGGCTTTTTTGAAGTATTTGTTTGGTTTGTAATTGTTCAAGAGGCATTAAACACCACCTATACAAGCATCTGGATAGCAGTTTTTTATTCATTAGGATTTGCAGCAGGAACAATCATAGGTGCCTATGTAACAAACTATTTCATAAGAACGCCAATTTCATTACAAATAATAACTAACAAAGATAACTTAGCAGACTACCTAAGAGAAAAAGGCTTTGGTGTATCAGTGGTTGATGTAAAAGGAAAAGACGGAATAAGAAACATGCTAATTCTAGAAACTCTAGATAATCGTTATAAAGAATTATTAAGTTTAATCAGAGTTGTAGATAAAAATGCCTTTATTGTAGTTGATGAAAAAAAATACATTCATAATGGTTTTATATTAACAAAATAAGAAAGTCTAATTCGACTTTCTTATTTTCAGACTGTTGACAAAGTCAATGGTCTTTTCTTTTTCGTAAAAATGTTATATAATGAATATGCGAGTTTCACATTCTCGACAAATGTGCTATCAAA
>JAAWSW010000080.1 GCA_022801735.1 Bacilli bacterium
TCTACCTAATTCCTTCCTCTAGCACAAAAAAAGTTCAAAAAATTGAACTTTTTAATCATTATAACTATTATTATATAAAAAAAGACTATTTCTAGTCTTAATTAGTTATTTTCTTTTTATTGATTCTTTTATAAATTTACTAAATAAAATATCATTTTGGTCTTCTAATTCTGCGTGATACTGGACACCTACAATAAAATAATTTTTGTCTTTATATTCTATGGCTTCTATATAGTTTTCACTACTTTCACCTACTATTTCAAACGTTGTTCCACTATCATTTAGTATCCAGTTATGTAAGGATGGCTCTTTAATGACATCCCTATCATATATATTATATAAAAGTGATTTAGGTTTTAAATATATGTTATGTTTTGATTTTGAAATACTATGATTATAAAATGTTGGTTCTGGATCATGTCCTTTTATTTTGGTCATATATATTTCATCTTTACTGTTACTTTTGTAATAATTTATTATATTTTCATATGTTAATTCTATGTTATTGTTTTTCAATTTATCTATTATTTGAGAGTAAATACCTAATGCTTGATTACCTAGGCAAATGCCTAAAACTGGTTTATTATGTTTGATTGCATAATGAATGGTGGCAAGATGATAAGGCTCTATTTGTGAACCGCTTGCAAGTAAAAAACCATCATATATATCTAAGTACTCTTCTTCAAAATCACCATCAGGAAATAAAATACCATAAGGTATTCCTTTGGCTTTTTTTATTCTTTTGGCAAAGTTGTTTACAAAGCAATATTTATCATAAAATGGTCTATTTTTATCTTCTATTGTTCTTTTTACTACTATACCTATTCTTATTTTATCTTTCATATAAAAAACTTATGTTTTTCCATAAGTTTTATGCCTTGGTTTTTCCACAAATTTCACTTAATGAAACTTCGAATTCTTTTGCAAATTTAAATAGATTTAATGTTGATATACAAATTAAACCTTTTTCATATCTGGCAACACATGCCTGTGTAACACCTAATAAAGTAGCAATATTTTCTTGTGATAAGTTATGTTCTACTCTAATTTTTCTAATGTTAGAACCTAATACTTTTAAATCAAGACCTTTGTTTATTTTTATGCTTTTGTCGTTTGTTAAATTAAGTACATAATCTATACTTACATTAAAATAATCAGCGTAATTACACAAATGATGTAGTGGTATTATATTTGTTCCAAGTTCCCATAATGAATATGTTCCTCGATTTACATTTAGTATTTGTGCGATATCTTGTTGTTTCATGTCATTATCTTCTCTTATATCTTTTAGCCTTTTCAAATTAATCATAGTATCACCTATAATTAATTTTCCCACTTGCTTACTTTTTATTTGCTTTTTGCTACTTTGAGTTATTAATTGTTGCTATTTTGTGTTATAATTGATATACATTACAGAAAGGCGTTAAAGATGAGAACAAATAAACTGGATAATAAATTAGTTAAATTGCAATTATTAAATTGTATAGAAAATTCTAAACTATATATTGATTTTTTGAATGTTAAAATTGATTTTTATAATAAACAGATTGGTTTATTGAATATTAATAAACCTTCGTGGTTTCAAAGAAAAAAACTAAAAGAGTATAATATTTTATTACATAGTTATGAGGAAAAAATTATGGATTATTATAATAAAATAAATAATGAACTTAATATTATATTAAAACTATATAATGATATTAATGATAAAGACGCCTAATTTTTTAGGCGTTTTACTGTATCATTTTTTTTATATTTAATAAACCATTTTTTTCTAGTCTTGAGATTTGGGCCTGACTAATGCCTATCTCTTCGGCTAATTCCATTTGTGTTTTTCCAATAATGTATCTTTCTACTAAGATATGTTTTTCTTTGGGTTTTAATTTATTTAGGGCTTTTTTTAATGATATTTTATCTTCTAATCCGTATAAATTTTCGGTTTCTGCTAATTGGTCTTGCAAGTATATCACGTCACCTCCATCATTATAAATAGGTTCAAACATACTTACTGTATCTTTGAGTGATGTCAATGCATGTGATACTTCAAATTCAGTTACTCCTAGTTTTTCGGCAATTTCACTTATTTTTGGCTCTTGTCCATTTTTATTTGTCATTTGTTCTTTTATTTTTAGGGCTTTGAAAGCCAAATCTTTTATACTTCTAGAAATTCTTAAACTACTATTATCTCTTAAATATCTTTTTATTTCCCCTAAAATCATTGGAACTGCATATGTACTAAATCTTACTTCATGGCCTAAATCAAAGTTATCAATTGCTTTTATTAAACCTATACAACCGACTTGGAATAAATCATCCATATTATCTGTACGATTATTATATGGTTTTAAAATTGATAATACTAGTTTTAAATTGCCATTTATTAATTCTTCTTTAGCGCTTATATCGCCTTGTTTTAGCCTTTTGAATAATTCTACTTGTTCTTCATTTGTAAAAACTTTAATATCCGCAGTATTCACGCCACAAATTTCTACTTTATGACGTGCCATAAAAAAATCTCCTTTCTAATTCATATTGAACTGAAAGGAGAAATTTTATTCACTTTGTTTTGAATGTTTGTATTTTAAATAATATATAACTAGTGAGGTTGCTATTATAAGATAACTAAGTGAAAGTGTAAATCCACCTATAATATCACTAGCATAATGTACCCCTAAGTAAATTCTACTAATTCCAATTAATAATACTAAAATAGTTAGTACTATAGTCCATATTGTTTTTCTTCTTTTTGGTATATTTGTTTGCCAAATCAAAAATATTAGCATTCCATAAAATCCTAAGGAAACCATTGCATGGCCAGATGGAAAACTATATCCTGATTCAGGTATTAACATCCATTCAAATGGTCTTGGTCTTGTAAAGGTAAATTTTAATACTTGGTTAGTAAAGGTTACCACTATTAAGTTTATTAAGGATAATAATCCATATTTTTTGTTTTTGAATATTAAAAATAACAAAATAGATAGTATTATTAAAAATACTGGACTAGCAAAAAACGTAATGCCCTTAAAAACTTGCGTCATAGTTGGCGATTTAATACTGATTACAAATTTATAAATAGCAGTATCAAAACCTTTTAATTCGTCTTTTAAAAGTTCATGAGTTATAAACGCAAATACAAATAATAAACATGCGACAATAAACCATTTACCATATTTTTTTAAAAATTCCATAATTATCACCTTATTTTCTTAAGAAAAAGGTAAATGATATTACCTTTTTTCGATTGGTTTTTTCTTGATATGAGTTCCTATTACTTCTGAAACATCGCTTACAGTAACGAAAGATGATATATCAGCACTTTTAACAATTTCTCTAAGTTCAGGAAGTTCTAGTCTAGTAATTACTGTATATAAAATTACTTTTTTTGTTTGTGAAACCATTCCAGTACCTTCTAAAATAGTTATTGTTCTACCCAATTGTTTAAATATTGCTTCTGATATTTCTTCTCCTTTATCGGTAATTATATAAACGGCTTTTGCCTGATCCATTCCCTCTGATACTACATCAATTATTTTAAATGTTATAAAATATGTAAGCAATGAATATAGCGCCCTATCTGGACCAAATACAAAAATGGCAGTTCCATAAATAAAGATATTAATAAATAAGACTACTTGTCCTACTGATAGGTTTGTTTTTTTACTTAATAATATTGCCACAATTTCTGTTCCGTCTAAACAACTACCAAATTTAATTACAATACCTACCCCTACTCCTAATAATAATCCGCCATAAATGAAGGCCAAAAGTATATCATCAGTAACTTCTGGAATTCCATGGAACACCTCTAATAATACTGAAAATAATACAATTCCAAATATGGCTTTACATAAAAATTTTAATCCTAGTTGTCTATATCCAATAACTAAAAATGGTAAGTTTAGGAAAAAGACAAATAAACTTAGTGAACCACCAAATAATTTATTTAGAATAATAGAAACACCTGTAAGTCCACCATCAATAATTGAATTAGGAATTAAAAACACCTCTAAAGCGGCAGCGGCCATTGTAGCACCAAGTGCAATACAAATAAATGATGGTATCTGTTTTATAATTGTCTTAAATAATGATTGTTTTTTCTTTTTCATTTTACCACTCCTATTATTTATTATACATAATATTTGAACAATTTTCTATATGAAGCAAAAAAAATAAACATTAAATTACTATTTTTTTATGTTATAAGGTAAATTGATTACAAGTTTCTTTCTTTGTTCATAGAATATATAGAAAGGAGTTATATATGAATAATTACGAACGTGCAATGAGAAAAATAAAATGCGATGAACAATTTAGACCAATATCTTGTCAAGGTCCTATTGGACCGACTGGTCCAACTGGTCCAAGTGGTGGACCGACTGGTGCTACTGGAGCTACTGGTCCTACTGGAGCCACTGGTGCAACTGGTCCTCAAGGCCTTCAAGGTTTAACTGGAGCAACTGGACCAACTGGTGCAACTGGAGCTACTGGGCCTCAAGGTATCCAAGGATTAACTGGTGCAACTGGGCCAACTGGTCCTGCAAGTACAGTTGAAGGTCCTACTGGTCCTACTGGTCCTCAAGGCCTTCAAGGATTAGCTGGAGCAACTGGGCC
>JAAWSW010000081.1 GCA_022801735.1 Bacilli bacterium
CCCCCCCTACATAGTCAAGAAAAACAACTGATGAGGTCTGGTTTTCTCGTAAAAGTGTGTAAAGGGTGTAAAGTTATTTAGACAAAAAAAAGACTAATTAGTCTTTAAATAAATATTTGGCAGTTCTAACCATTTGGGCACTATAACCCATTTCATTATCATACCATGCTACTACTTTTACTAATTGTCCATTTTCTGTATCTAATACTTTTGTAAGTAATCCGTCTACTACTGCTCCATAATGTGAACCAATTACATCACTAGAAACTATTGGATCTTCTGTATATTCAATTGTTTGATTTTGATGTTTTTTAAATGTATTATTTATTTCTTCAGCAGTTGTTTCTTTTTCTAATTGTAATGTTAAATCTATTACTGAGCCTGTTGTTACTGGAACCCTAAAGGCCCCGCCATCTAAGATTCCATCTAATTCTGGAATGACTTTTCCTAAGGCACTAGCAGCACCAGTTGTACTTGGAACAATATTTGCAGCAGCGGCTCTTCCTCTTCTTGATGTTGCACCTTTTTTATGAGCAATATCTAACATTGATTGATCATTTGTGTAAGCATGAACTGTAGTCATATATCCTTTTATGATTTTAAATTCTTTATTTAAAATATCAGCAACTGGAGCTAAACAATTTGTTGTACATGAAGCAGCACTTATTATTTGTTCTGTACCATCTAGTGTTTGCTCGTTAACTCCATAAACTATTGTTTTTAAATCACCTTTAGCAGGAGCAGAAATAATTACTTTTTTAGCACCTGCATTTATGTGTGCCATTGCTTTTTCTTTATCAGTAAATTTACCTGTACATTCAAATACTTCATCTATTTGAAGTTCTTTCCATGGTAAATTATTTGGATCCATTTCTGAATATATTCTTATTTTTCTTCCTTTTACTATAATATGATTTTCATCATATGTAATATCTTCCTTTAAATAAGTTCTATGTGATGTATCGTATTTTAAAAGATATGCAAGTTGCTCTGGATCTGTTAAATCATTAATCGCTACTACTTCAAAGTCATTATCTTCTTCCATTAGTCTAAATACTAATCTTCCAATTCTTCCAAATCCATTAATTGCTACTTTAATCATTATTATCTTCCTTTCTAATATTCAATATTACTGCCACCTATAAATTCTCTTAATACTGAATCTCCTGGAACTAATTCACTTGATATTGGTAAGAAGTTCCTAAGCATTGTAATTAATCTATGTGCTTCTGGATAGAACTCACTATCTTCTTTAATTGCAAATAAAAGTGGTTCTGCATAGATTTTAAGTACACCTATTTCATAACTTAGTGATGAATTAATAATTTTATCCACTTCATCTTGATATGGGTAAATGTTTTCTTCTGCTTCTTTTGTTACATTATCCCATATTTTCATTGTCTCTTCAGCAGATGTTCCTCTAAAATTATTATCTCTAACTATTCTTCTTAATTTTCTAATATCAGTCGCATGGACTCTGTTGTGATTATCTATTTTTAATGGAGTAAGTGGATTCATAAAGATTTTATATTTATTTTCTCTAGGAATGTATTTTGTTAGTTCATCATTTAATGTATGTATTCCTTCTATTAATAGTAAATCACCGTTTTTTAATTTTAAAGTTTTTCCATTAAATTCTTTTTTGCCTTTAGCAAAGTTATATGTTGGTAATGAAACTTCTTTTCCATTTAATAAATCGTTTATTTGATTATTAAATAGTTCCAAATCTAAGGCTTTTAAATTAGCATAATCATAATTGCCATTTTCATCTTTTGGAGTATATTCACGATTGACAAAGTAATTGTCTAGCGATATTTCATGAATTGTTACCCCTCTTACTTTTAAGTGGGTTTTTAATTTTTTTGAAGTTGTTGTTTTTCCACTTGATGATGGGCCTGACATTAAAATGATTTTTATTTTGTCTATTTTATTACTAATATCTTCAGCAATTGATGACAATTGGTCATTGTAATGGGTTTCAGAAAGAGTAATTGCTTCATAATAGTTTCCTAAAGTTCCTAATCTATTTAAATCTGATGAAAGGTTAAGATGAACTTTACGACTCCATGTTTGGTAACGTCTATATTCTTCAAATAATTTTTTATGATGTGTATGTCTAATTGGTTCATCTGGTCTCTTTTTTCTTGGAATACTAATAATAAAACTTCGTTCATCTAAATATATTAATTTAAATAAATCTGTTTGACCTGTGTTATGTACAATTGGTCCAAAGAAATAATCATAATGATTGCCTATTTTATATAATTTTATACTTGAATTACTAATATATCTTAAGTTTTCCACTTTATCTAATTGGCCAGTGCTTTCAAAATATCTCATAGCATCTAGTTTTGTCACGGGAACAAATTCATATGGTATTTTTTGGTTTACTAGTTCTCTCATTTTATCTTCAATTTTTTTTACTATTTCTAAATTTATTGCTTGATTTTTAACTTCGCAATAGATTCCATTATCTAAAGTATAATCAACTAAAATATCATTGTCTCTTCCTAATACTAAACTTGAACATGTAGTAACTAAAAATTCTAAACTACGTGAATATATCCTACTTCCATAAACACTTGAACGGTCAAAGAATTCTACGACACTGTTACTATTTATTGTTCTACTTAGGTTTGTTAATAGGTTGTCTAATGTTGCAGTTAAAATTGGATATTTATAGTTACTTTGTACGGTTTTACTAATATCATATAATGATGTTCCGGCGGGAACTTCTAATACTATGTCAGGATTTCCCTTTACTGTTACTTTGGGCATATGCTCCCCTCCTTATTCTATTAATCATTTTATCAGAAATCAGATATTTTGTCACTTTTTTTGATGAATAATATCTTTCTTTTACACCTATTATAATATTAGAAGGAGATGAGGATTGTGTTAATACCTAATGTTGTGGAAAAAAATAGTGATGGTGAAAGAGTTTATGATATTTATAGTCGTTTACTTAAGGACCGTATTATTATTTTAAGTGGTGAAATTGATGATAATTTGGCTAACTCTATAGTAGGACAACTTTTATATTTAGATTCTGTTAATAATGATGATATTAGTATTTATATTAATTCCCCTGGGGGCAGTATTACTTCTGGCATGGCTATTTATGATACTATGAATTTTGTTAAGAGTAATGTATCTACTATTTGTATAGGTATGGCTGCTTCTATGGCTGCATTTTTACTTTCAAGTGGTGAAAAGGGCAAAAGATTTTGTTTGCCTAACAGTGAAGTGATGATTCATCAACCATTAGGCGGAGCACAAGGGCAAGCAACTGAAATCAAAATTGCGGCTGAAAGAATTTTAAAGTTAAAAGAAAAACTTAATAATATATTAAGTTCTAATACGGGCCAAGAATTATCAAAAATTGAAGATGATACAGAAAGAGATTATTTCTTATCAGCAGATGAGGCTTTGAATTATGGTTTAGTTGATAAAATAATTTAAGTTTATTTATAAAACTCGGTAAAAATTTACCGAGTTTTTATTGTATCCAGCATCCTGATGAATCTACATAACTACCATCTATAGTTGTATTAATTGCAAGTGAACCATTAGAATTAAAATACCATCCATGTGAAGCGCAAGTAAAGTCTTCACTGTATACCCATCCTGTACGCATACAACCTAAGTTTTGGACTGTACTCCACCTATGTTCTGCACCATCTCTTTTAGCAAAATAATACCAAATATTGTCTATTTTTAACCAACCTATGGCCATCAATCCATCACTTTTTAAATAGTACCACTGACTATCGCAAGGTTCTCCTGCTGTATTAGTATATGCTAATTTTAACCATCCTGTTTTCATGCATCCTGTACTTGGATCTAAGTAATACCAATTGTGCCATGATGTTTCATGCCACCCTTTTACTTTACTTCCATTTTGCATAAAGTACTTACAACTACCAGAAGTATAGAACCCATTGTCTATTGTTACTGTGTAACTACTACTTACTGTATTGGTTCCATCACTTACTTTTCCTACTAATGTCCCTGGGGCTGTATAGGCTACTGACGCACTTGTTGATGTTACCTTTACTTCTGCTCCACTATCTTTTTTATATGTACATGTATACGTACTTCCACATCCTGATGGAAAGGTTACTGTTACTGTCTTTCCTGTCGTTGTTTTTGTGGCTTTATATGTCGGTACTGCTATATTATTAGTCGTAACTGATGTGTTATTGGTTGCTGTTTGTCTTGATGCTCCACTTGTTACTCTCACTCTTATATTATACGCTGTATTGTTTTTTAATCCATTAAATGTATATGTCTTATTTGTTCTCCCATTTACCCATGTACTTCCTCCATTATTACTGAATTCGTATTTAGTTATCCCTGAATAGGCTGCAGCGGTTGCTACTACGGTTATACTTTTTGTTGTTTTACTTGTCGCTATACTTAAAGTTGGATTGTTTTTATCTATCTTTACTGTTGTACTTGCTTCTGCTGATACATTCCCTGCCTTATCTATGGCTCTAAATCTTATTGTTTCATTTCTGTTTACTGTATATATTATTGTTCCTACTCCATT
>JAAWSW010000082.1 GCA_022801735.1 Bacilli bacterium
TATTTTTGCATAATTATAAACAAATTCAATTAAATACAAATCTTTTTTCTGTGTTATTTCTAAATACCCAATATTGTTATTATTATTTATTCTTTTAGAATAATATTTAGATTTATCAGGTTTAAACTTAAGAACATTCTTATAATAATAATTAACCTCATCTAAATATAAATAATAATAAACACCATTTGAATAAAGTTTATCATTAGATTCACTACTATCAATATAAGTAACCCCTCTAGGCACATAATACTTATATCCAATTCCAACACGATTATATAAAGTATTATCCTTAGATAATATCACATTAACAATGTTATCTATACTAGTAGTATCAATTCTAACTATTGTACATCCAGAAAGGATAAATACAAGTAAACAGATAATAATACTTTTCTTTTTCATATAACACCTGCTTCTATTAAATTATACCAAACTTTATTTATTATTGGTATGTTTTTAGCCACTTGACATGTAAATATATGTCTACTTAGTTACCTTAACCATATAAATTGGATAACCAAGTTCAGAAAAACGCATTTCGTATTCAGTTTCCACATTAAAATACTCATCATTATGAAGATCTAAAGATAATTCTACTATTTTATATCCGTAATCAGTAAAGGACTTTAAAGAATACTCAAATAACTTACGATTATCGGTCTTTTGAACAATCGTTTTCACGCCTTTAAAAATACTATCGTAGCGTTTTAAGAATCTATCACTAGTAAGTCTTCTATGGGTATGCCTCTTCTTAGGCCATGGATCAGAAAAATTTAAATATAAAACATCAATTTCATTAGAAAAAATTTCTTCAATTCCAGTTGCATCAACTTTAATAAGCCTAAGATTAGGTAACTGCTCTAACTCCTGTTTTTGAACCGCTCTTACCATTACACTATCATACATTTCAATACCAATAAAATTAATATTAGGAAAACTTTTAGCCATTCCTGTTAAAAATTGCCCCTTCCCCATTCCGATTTCTAAATGAATAGGATTACTATTATCAAATATGGTATTAAATTTACCCTTATAACTACTAGGTTTTTGAATTATATATTCCGAATTTTCTATAACTGCTTTCGCTCCTCTTACATTTTTAAGCCTCATTTTATCACTCCTTAACAGCAACAATGACTATTAGAATCCCACTTTTTTCTAGTTAATGCTTTATCCAATTCTTTTCCATCCATTAAATCGTTTTCAAAACATTCATTAGTCAAAGAATCCCCTAAAGCACAAATGTCATCATATAGTCCTTTTAATATACATATTTTTTGTTTAATGGCCTTTGCCTCTTTTTTACATCTGGTCAATTCACATTGCCTTGTATAATATTCACACATAGATAATAATCTTTTGGCCATATCATTCATACTATCTATATCATAAACAGCATCTACATAATCCTGTTTTTTCTCTACTGCCTCTTGTAAAGGCTCAATTGCGCATATAACACTTTCAGGAAATACTCCATTTTGTAATTCTTCTAAAGTAGGTAGTGTATCTATATCAAACATTAAATCTTTAATTTGCATCGATACATGACGCATATATGATAACCTATTTGTTGTATACTGTAATACATAATTTGCTTCCTCTACTTCTGCCACATAAATATCATATATACGACTATGACTCTCATACCTACTACCAAAACTATCATTCAATAAATAATCCTGATCTTTTATTTCTATCTTACCATCTGTAAAAAATCCTCTTCTACTATTATCAACTTTATCTATTTCAAAATATAACTGTCCACAATATCCTGATTCATATGAAAAAGCATTTGCCTCTGGTATCAATGTAAAATCACATATACCAAGTTCTAATAATTTATCAAGTCTTTTAAGAATCTCCCCTTTATTTTCATAACATCCAATTAAATAATTATATGAAATATCTAGATTACCAAATTTCAAACTATCTCCCATTATTTTAGACAAAATAGAAACATATTTTTTTATAAATTTAATATACTTTCTTTCAGATAAACTAAATAAACCTGAAAATTTTATCTTTTCTATTACAATGTCTTTATATGATAAAGCACATCCATATAAACTAAAATCTTTAATTTTTCTTAGTTCATTAAGTTCATCTATCATTTCACCATATAAAGCAAAGTCCTCTTCATTCAAATTTAATACATTTTTAAAAAAAATCACATCAACCTTCACAAAACCACCCTCTCATAAAATGTATTAACTATATTATAACACAAATTATAAACAAAATATTGTTATATTTATAACCAAATGGTATACTAATAAGCACTAAAATTTAAAACAGGAGCAGTAATATGGAAATAGCACAAAAAGAAATAGAACAATTAGAAAAAATTGGTCAAGGTCACTTTGGTACAGTTTATAAGTGTCAAAATAAAGCCATAAAATTATATCATAATAGAATAAAAGCCGATGGAATCTTTGGAAAAATAATAATTGACAATCCATGTCTAAAAACACCAATGTTCATATTTTTTAGAAATAGTATACTTAATAGAAGATTAAAACTAACAAGATTAGCAGAAGAAAGATTACTTATTAATGGTAAATTTAATGGGGTATGTTACGACTTTTACGAGGGAATAACAATGAATAATGCTGTAAATCTACCATGGCAAACATTAAAACAAATAAGCCTTCAACTAATAGAAAATACCCAAGAATTAACAAATCATCATATATACCCATTAGACCTAAAACTAGATAATGTTATTATAGGTCCAGACGGTTCTGTTTATAGTATTGATCTAGACGACCCACATACTAAAATCACATTATTTCCACACCCATTTTTACAAAAAAGAAGTCTTACTAAACTTAAAAATTCACTAACAATGTTCCTACACCACCAACATACTAACATTTCACCAAAAACAACTGGATTATTAACTAATGCTATTACACCACTAGAAAATAAAAAGGAAATTTCTTATGAAGATTTATATAATTATGTATTAGAAGAATTTCAAAGGCTAAATCTTCTATTTATAAGAGCAACAACTCTAGATCAAATAAATTGGGAACACCTAAGAAATTTTGTAAAAAAAGAAAATTTAAAAATAATTCTATTTGATTATGGAATCAGAAGTTACTATTTCTACTTTGATAACTTTATATCATATATGAATGATATGGATATCCAAGTCTATGATATTTTATTTGGAGAAGAAGAAATACAAATTTTAATCGAAGACTATATAACAGGTCACAATACAATAGATAGTTATAAATATGAAAATGGTTTTCAAAAAATAAAACATTAAGAAACAAAATAAAATAAACGCATATAATGAATTGAAAAGAAAAAGGGGGAATTATTTTGTCAAAAGATCGTAACTGCGGAGGAAATACTCCATACCCAGTCTATCCAATGTATGGCAATATGCAAGGAATGCCAGGACCACTACCAATAGGTGGAGTTAACATGCCAATGCCTATGCCTATGCCAATGCCAACACCTACACCAATGATGACTCAAACAAGTACACCTAGTTATACAGCATCTGAAATAAATACATTAAGTAATCAAATTAATAATTTAGAACAAAGAGTTTCTAATTTAGAAAAAATGGTTAATAATGCTTACTCAAGTAATTATAATACATCAAATTATCAAATAATGTAAAAGCCTCACTCAAGTGAAGCTTTTTTCATATCTTTCAGTAAACAATAGTTTGTCCCCCTTATCTTGTATACTCTAATATTACAAGCCATACGAATAACAAGGTTTATAAGAACAATATTTTTAATATCCTTTTAATACAGTCCATCCATCACTAGGACCATATGGACTAATAGGACAAACCCATCTAAATTTTACAACACTAGAATCATCATCTTTATCAAGCAAATTCCCCTTACTATCTGAACAATAGTGTGTATACCCTGATGAATGTTTACCATGCTTATTATTAGAGTGACAATCCCATGGATAAACATTATTTTTTAAAACATCTCCCCTTATCTTACAACTATTTAGAGGTATACATGATTGAGTATTACAAGTTTCCACTTTACATATTGTTTTAGTTTTTGGATCTCTCAAATTATTTGTTCCTCCACCACATTTTACTGTACATCCATCTTCTATCCAACTGTCCTCACGTTCATCCCAACATTCATGGTAAACCTCATATGAACTAGATGTTCTACTAACATGTCCAGCAGCGTCTTTTACATGAACATAATACTTTCCTTCTCCTAAACTAGATGTATGAGAATAACTACTTCCACTTATACTTGTCCATGATGTTGGTGTTGCAGTAGATTTTGTAATTGCATAATATGTAAGTCCACTCGTTGAATCAGTTAATTTTATCTTAATAGTACCATCTTTTCTTTCTGGATATCCTTCAGCACTCACACTAGGCTTAACAGTATCTCTCTTAACCGCACTAGCAATAACACACTTACCTGTGTTTCCTGCTCTATCCATTACATATCCATAATACGCTGTTCCTTTTGTATCTGTCTTATGTGTTAATGTACAC
>JAAWSW010000083.1 GCA_022801735.1 Bacilli bacterium
ATAGCACATTTGTCGAGAATGTGAAACTCGCATATTCATTATATAACATTTTTACGAAAAAGAAAAGACCATTGACTTTGTCAACAGTCTGAAAAAAATAGGAAATAAATTCCTATTTTTCCGCTTCCTCTAACATGTTAGTTATAAATATCCCATAACCTTTATGTGGATTGTCGACAACTACATGAGTAACTGCTCCAATAATATTATCTCCTTGAATAATTGGTGAACCACTCATACCTTGAATAATCCCATTAGTCTTATCTAATAATTCTTTATCAATTATTTCAAACACAAAATTCTTATTCTTGTTATCGCCCTTATTTACTTTTAAAATGTTTATTTCATATTCTTTAATTTCAGAACCATTTAAAACAGTAAAAATAGAAGCCTTACCTTTTTTTATCTCAGAGGGTTTTGCAACATTATAAGTGTCTTTATTAGGGAGTTCATTTGTATAAGTACCAAAAATACCTTGAGTTGTATTAGAAGACACATTACCTGTAGTTTTTGAAACATCATATTTTGCTTGCTTTTCTCCAGGATTACCATCAGAACTTGGAATAACACCAGTTACTGTTGATTCAAAAATTTTACCATCTTTTATTTCCAAAAGTTTTCCAGTACTTTGTTCTTGAATTTCATGCCCTAAAGCACCAAACAACTTAGTCTCAGGATCGATAAAAGTTAAAGTTCCTATACCAGTTACACTATCTTTTACATAAAGACCTGTTTTATAAACATCATTATCATCTTTGTATAATTTCAAAGTCGCAGATTGTTTTTTTCCATTTCTTGTATATCCAACGGTAACTGTACTAGAACGGGCATCATTAATTTTTGATGCCATATCTTCAATGTTTTTAACTTCACTTTTATTAACAGTATTAATAATATCTCCTGCTTTTAAACCTGCTTCAGTTGCTGGCGATGAACCTTCTACATCATAAACACCAACGATTAAAACACCATCTGAATTTAAAGTAATACCAATATTTTCACCACCAACGATAACTCTCTCAGAATATGCTAAAACATTTATGGGTATAATAAATAATGTTAGTACAAGCGCGATGACCGTTTTTTGAAAATTTTTAAAAAACAAAATATCATCTCCTATTTGTATTAAAATCAGACTACATTACTATTATGATAAAAAATAAAAAAAATAAAGGTAGAATATTCTACCATTTATCTAACTATTTATTTTTTAAAACAAAATTATAAGCATCCCTGCACATGTCTTCAATACCTTTTTCGGCAGTCCATCCAAGTTCTTTATTTGCCAAAGAACAATCCGCATAACAAGTAGCAATATCTCCAGGTCGTCTACTTTCAATTACATAAGGAACTGAAACATTATTTACTTTCTTTACTGTTTCAATTAAATCCAAAACACTATATCCCATACCAGTTCCTAAATTAAATATACTAATTTTTCCATTTTTTTCCAAATATTCAATAGCCTTTATATGACCCTTAGCCAAATCAACAACGTGAATATAATCACGAACACCAGTACCATCCTTTGTATCATAATCATTTCCAAAAACATGCACTTTATCGTATTCACCAGAAGCAACTCTCATAATATACGGCATAATATTATTCGGAATACCATCTGGATTTTCACCAATTAATCCACTTTCATGTGCCCCAATAGGATTAAAATATCTAAGTAATACAATACGCCATTTATCATTAGAATAACTTACATCTTTTAAAATTTGTTCAATCATTAATTTAGTATATCCATAAGGATTAGTAGCAGAAACTGGGAAATCCTCTCTAAGTGGTAATTTTTCAGGAACACCATAAACAGTAGCAGACGAAGAAAACACCAAATTATATACGCCATACTCTTCCATAACCTCAAGCAAAGTCAAAGTAGAATCAATGTTATTTCTATAATACATTATAGGTTTAGCAACAGATTCCCCTACTGCTTTATAACCTGCAAAATGTATTACCGAATCAATTTTTTCTTTAGAAAAAACATCTCTTAAAAATTCCTTATCACAAATATCACCTTCATAAAAAGAAATTTTTTTATCACAAATCTTAGAAATTCTATCAAGTACATCACGGCTAGAATTGTAAAAATTATCAACAATAACAACTTCGTATCCAGATGTTAATAATTCAACAACTGTGTGGCTTCCAATGTAGCCACACCCCCCCCCAACCAAAATTTTCATTCTCTCAATCCTCCATTACATTATTTTAATAATTTATTATCGTAAAAACTAGATCTTTTTGATAATTGCTCATTCATACTACTATAGTCAGACTGTTCTAATAACGTTTTCTCATCAGAATATAAATTAGTCCCTAAACCAAGTCTATCTCCTTCAATTTCAAATCCTAATGCGGCTAAAGTAGTTGGATATAAATCAAATGTTGTAAATAATCTTTGCTTAGTATTTTTATCTTCTTGCTTAGAATTAATAAAAACATTATAAAGTTTTCTTTCGTTATCATCACTATCAAACATATCAGGTAAACTACCCTGCATTGATAAATGATCACCAACAATAACAATTACTGTATCTTCATAAAAATCTTGTTTTTTTATCCATTCAATAAATTGACCAATTTTTTTATCACTACAATTATAAGAATTCAAATATTTTTGATCATATATATTCTCACATGTATCATCCATATAACCGTCAGTAAAATGTGTATCTGCAGTTAATAAAGTCAAATTAAAAGGTTCTTTATTATCTTTAATTTCACTTAGTATTTTTTTAGCAAAACTAAATAATTTTTTGTCTTCATAACCCCACCATTTATAATAGTTTTTACCAATCCAACCATCATCAATAGCAGAATAATAATCATAAATTTTATAATCACCATGAAGTGAATAATATTTACTTCTTCCACCAAAATTAGCATCAGAACCAAGAAGCAAATAATTATTGTAATCATTTTCCTTTAAAACATCCCCAAGATTATAAACACCTGGAAGAAATTCCTTATAATCAGAATAGTATTGCCCCTCAAACGGCAACTTCAAAGGTACCGCAGCACTCGATGCAACCATTCCTGCAATAGTCCAAGTACTGCCAAACGGAACATAAGCACCACCTAAAGTATCAGTATCACTAAAACTAACATTTTCTTTAGCCAGACGTTCCAAATTAGGAATTACTGATGTTTTAAAATTACCACCAAATTCATCAGAAAAAAACGAAGACTCCAATGATTCAACATAAATATAAATTAAATTTGGCTTTTTAGATGGCGATGTTATAGAAACATCTTTAGGATCAACATAATTCTCATCTATATACTCTGAAGTATTATTAGAATTAAAATAACTAAAAATGCCATAATTTGAATCAACATATTTTATAGCCACTAAAAGCACCAAAACACTTAAAACAACCTTTAAAGAAAAAATCAAATTTAACTTAATATTTTTATTTCTTATACTTACAGTCAATATTTGTGTTGTTTTAACAAAATAACTTATTACTAATTTTAAAACAAGAAAAATAATAATTACCCCAAGGACCCTAGGTATTATATAAACAATTCCATTAACTAAAACAGAATCACTAGTTCCTTCAGCCGTTTGAATACTATATAGTAACTGCTCTATCGTTATACCTTCAAAAGATAAATTAATATAACCCACTAAGAAAAATAATACTAAAGATATAATATATATTGTGTTAACAATTATATTAATTTTTTTTTTGTTATTTTTTTTCTTCGTTCTTTTTTTTCTACTAATTTTTTCATTTTTTACAACCTCAATTTTGAAAGATATATTTTTCTTAAACACAATGATTCCTATAGCAACTAAAATACTAACAATACTTGCAGTTATAGCGTATTTAGCAAAAAATATAGGTAAAGTATTTAAATATAAAACCATATCAGAACTGACACTAAAACATAAATAGGTAATAATATTTGTAATAATATTAGTAAACAATAATATTATCATAAAATAATAAATACTATCTTTTAAAGATAATTTTTTTTCTAAATAATCGATAACCTTTAACCCTAAAAAACTAGGAGCAAAAATTGCAATTAAAGCAACCATCAAATCCCTCCTCAAATAAAACTTAACATTATAATAACGAATAACCATTAAAAAGTCAAATAAATCCTTATAAAAGTAATCAAGAACGCACTTTATTTTTATAGATTATAATGCTATAATTTGAATGGGTGGTTTTATGAAAAATAATGGCAGAAATTATTATATAGACTTTTTAAAATTTATTTTTAGTATAATTATTGTTTTTTACCATAGTTGGTTATTTACTGGAGTCTTTGGAGATGGTTATTTTAATAGAGGTTTTTATGCAGTAGACTTTTATTTTATCGTAACCGGCTTTCTATTTATCAACTCTATCGAAAAACTAACAAAAAAGAAAACAAAAGAAAATATTGGATTATTAAATCTTAAATTTATCT